>SVRM01000124.1 GCA_015064785.1 Oscillospiraceae bacterium | reverse complement strand
GCAAACAATTCCAACATATTCCGAACCAAGTTACGAAACGCTCCCCATGTTCTGCGAAAACCGTGTCCATCAGCGTTCCAGCGGCAATCCGTATCCAAATGCCGTTGTAAACGCCACACACAACGGTGTTCTTGAAGATAAGGAATATACCGTCATCATTCTGGAAAATGATTATGTCGCATTTACCGTTCTTCCCGAGCTTGGCGGACGGATCTTTCGTGCCGTCGATAAACGAAGCGGCTATGATTTTTTCTATCGGCAGAGCGTCATCAAGCCTGCACTGATCGGTGCACTCGGCTCATGGATCTCCGGCGGCGTGGAATTCAACTGGCCCTACCATCACCGTCCGTCGACATTTCTGCCTGTAGACTATACAACCGAAACAGAAGACGACGGAACCATGGCGGTTCATCTGTCGGAATATGATCCCTTCGACCGCATGAAAGGCATGGTCACACTTCGTCTTGCTGCTGATTCGATGGTTTTGGAAACTGCCGCGCGCATTTTCAACTGTACCTCTCAGCGTCATTCGTTCCTTTGGTGGGAGAATGCCGCTGTTCCGGTGCATGAAGATTATCACATTTTCTTTCCAGGAGATGTCAGACGGGTATACTTCCACTACAGACGAAATGCTGCGTCCTATCCGATTGGTTCTGGCTTTTACAATGGCCACGATTTCGGCGAAGGAACAGAACTGACCCGTCACGGCAATATCCGTTTTGCGACGTCACTGTTCTCCGACAGTTCCGCCTATGATTTCTTCGGCGGATATGACAGCCGCCGTGACTGCGGTGTGATTCATACGGCAAACCGTCATACCTCTCCCGGCAAAAAGCTGTTTACATGGGGATACGGTCAGCTCTCCGAAGCATGGGAAAAAGCACTGACCGATACCGACGGTGCGTATGCCGAACTGATGGCAAGCTCGTATTCCTCCAATCAGCCCGACTTTTCGTGGATCGAACCGTATGAAACCAAGTGCTTCTCACAGTATTGGTACCCACTGAAAAACACCGGCATTCCTTTCTATGCAGACAGAACTGTAATTCTTGCAAAAAAAGAGGACAGCCTTCTGCTGTCCGCAACCAAAACAGGACTTGATGTCACGGTCATGATCCGATACAACGGTACGGAGATCGGTACCTATGACTGCCATTTGTCCTGCCTTGAAAATACCTGTCTTTCCATCGGTGATGTTGATCCGGCACAGTGTGAGCTTGAGATTTTCTGCGGCAGCCGCCGTCTGCTTCGTTATGTACCTGTCGAGCCTGTAAAGACAGAACCCACAACGATCGGGGATCTTACGCTCCCCGAAGAATGCGAAACAGCAGAAGATGCTTATCGGACCGGCATTCATATGCTCCAGTACAAGGACCCCAAGGGTGATCCTACCGTCTACTTCCTCCGTACATTAGCACTTGATAAAACACATATCCCTGCAAGAACAGCACTTGCCGAAATTCTGATCAAGCGAAAAGAGTACAAAACGGCACAAACATATCTTTTGGAAGCCGAGCATCTTCTGACTTGTTGGAATCGCCGTCTGGAAAGCGGAAAAGTATTCTATCTGCTCGGATGCTGCTCGGAAGCACTTGAGCAGTTTGAGGATGCAAGAGAATGGTACTGGCAGGCGGCGGTTCTCTCCGATACAGCCGGATGTGCCTATACACGCATTGCCGCGCTGGACGGGGCGCTTGGGGACATCGATGCGATGGCGGAGAACGCTTCGTATGCTGCCGCACGTTTTCCCGATAACCTGTGTGCACGCGCATACCGGGCCATTGCCGATATCCGCAGCGGTAACACAGAACGTGCAAAGGAGACCGTATCTGCCATCCAAAAAGTTGATCCGTTGTTCCATCTTGCAAACAGAATCGCTGTTCACCTCGGTCTTCTTTCGGAGGACAATTTCTGGGCAGGTCTGCACAGCTCTCCGTCCCAGACATCCATTGATCTGTATGAGGAATTCTGCTCTGTCGGCATGAGAGAATGGGGCGAAACCGTCCTTTCTGAATGCATCGAACGCGGGTACGCCGATGCGATGGTTTATCTGCTGCTTGGTCAGCACGCACAGACGGAGATCGGACGGGCTTTCCCGCACCGTCTCTGCGAGAAAAAAGCATTGGAACGGCTCCCCGATGATCCCACCGCACGGTATCTTCTCGGATGTCTACTTTACAACGACAGACAGTACCGTGATGCCGCGGCACTTTGGGAGACACTCGATACACCAGATGCAAAGCGCAATCTCGCCGTATGGCATTGGCATGAGGGCAGAAAAGAGGAAGCGGTAAAACTGCTCACAGCTGCTCTTGAAAAAGAATCTACACCGCAGCTTCTGTATGAATGGGCAAACACCGCCAACCGCTGCGGAATGTATGATGCCGTCATTGTACGACTGTCAGAAGAAGACCCGACAACGCTTCGTGACGATATCCTGCTTGAGCTGATTCACGCCTGCAATAAAACGGGAAATCATGGCGAGGCATACCGTCTGATGATGCTGCACCGTTTTGTTCCGTGTGAAGGCGGTGAGAGTGCCGTCACGTCCCGCTATCTGGAAGCGACACACGCCATTGCACGGAGGCTGTATCTGCAGGGTGCATATGAGGAAGCCCTCGAAGCGTTTGATACAGCACTGACCCTGCCGGAAAATCTCGGTGCGGGTCTGTGGAACGACAGTCCGTCCGCACCGTCACTGTTTGGAAAAGCCATGACCCTCTATCAGCTCGGACGTGAGGATGAAGGCAAGAAAGCGCTGAACACGATTCTTTCCATGAAGGTGGACTTCTTTTCTGACATGCATCAGCCGCTTCTGCCGATCTGGCAGGCACGTGCGCTCAAAGCTCTCGGAAAAGAAAATGCCGCTGAGACGCTGTATCTTGAAACTGTGAAGAAGTTTACTGCGGAAAAAGAAAAAAAGGACAGCGGATATTTCACCACTACGCCCTTTTTCAACTGTTATATTGATCCTCCCGCGCAGGCAAGAGAAGATCATTATTCTGCATTACTGTACGATGCCGAATCCGTTTACCATACAGCTTTTATCGACTGATCACCAGAATACATACCGACGGATCTGCTCAAGTGCTTCTTTGCGGGTGGTAACCCCCAGCTTTGCATAGATGCGCTTGAGCCGGTACGATACGGCCCCCTGCGTGAAAAACAGCGCATCTGCCATATCAGCGGCTGTTGCATCGGCGGAAAGCATCCGCAGGATTTTTCGGTCAAGCTCGTCCGACTCCGCGACAAGGTTTTGAAAACGGATGATTTCCGATACCATCGCGTCATCATAAAAATCCTGTTCTTTGTCTTTCCATTCCGGAATCGTTATGGGATGACTCGGTTCATCCGGCAGATACGCTGTTGTTGCACCAATCCGAAGCACAGAGTCCAACCGTCCCGTCATGTGAATGGGACTCTCTGTTTTTGTCAGATATGCATACAGACAGACGGCCTGATGACCAAGCTCCTCATGGTCAACCGTTACTGTCGTGATCTTGTACGGTTCACTTTGGTTGTCCGCTGAAAATAGTTCCGTATTGACAATATCGCCGAATCCCATGACAAACAAATCCTCCGGTACACGGATGCCGCGTTCACGCAGACAGCGCATCAGACCGAGAATTGCGATATCATTTGCACACAGGACGGAATCAAAATCGGAAATCGTATTGAGAAGCATCTCACAGCACGAGGTCATGCCTTCGGTGTTGTAAAAGATATTCTCATTGGGATATCCGCTTGACAGAAAGGTCTGCCGCTTACGCATATCCGATCCGGAGTCAGGATTAATGCAGAAGAGCGCAGTTCTGGTTTTTCCGCAATTTCGCAGATATTCCAGACTCCGCAGAGTCGCCTGCTCATAATTCATCGTCAGTGTGTGTACACCATGTGTTGTATACATGCTGGTCATATTGACAAGCAATACATCAACATTTTCTTCTTTGAGTCTGGGCAGCTGCTGACTCAGCTTTCGGATGGAGGTACCGATGACAACAAGAAGTTTTTTGTCATCGCCGAACACGGCAGCAAGATCATCAGTCTCACAGATGAACTGCATGTCATACCGTTTTTTTCGTGCTTCTTCCTCCATGCCGTGAAGCAGCGAAGCATACCACAGACTGCCTGAAAATTCCTGTTCTGTTTTGATATAAACCTTCATTTTTTTGTTTCCTTTTTCAGAATCAACGAATATATTTTTTCATCATTTTGATTCTGTACATTCTCGGTGTCATATTTGTATGCGTTCGGAACACATCCGTGAAATATGCCTGTGACGAAAAGCCGCATTGATCGGCAATGGATGCAATTTCCATATCCGTTGTGATGAGAAGCTCACTCGCTTTCTCAATCCGTATCTCCGTCAGGTATTTTTGCGGTGTGGTTTTCTTGATCTTTCGGAAGATTGAGTGAAAATAAAACGGTGACAGATGAACAAACCCCGCGATTTCCTCAAGCGTACATTTCTTTGAAAGATTCTCTTTCATATATCGGATCGCATCGTTGACAACCGTGATTTCTTTGGGAGAAGCTGTGCCGATTGATTGGATCTGTTCCTTTTCCTTTTGCAAGTACGATAATAACTGCAGCATTCCCGCTGATTTCAGCCACATGTCTCCTTTGATAATTGCAGACAGCATCTGATTGATGCAGGAAGCATAGAAGTCAACTGAAGCCGAATCAAACCATGTGGGCATGGATTTCAGCAAATCCGTAATCGGTGAATTTTGTTCCGGTACCTTCAGATAATAGTTTTTGATCGGCAATTCGCTGTAGCGTTCCGTTCCGGGCATTGCAAATAAAATCATACCGCGATGAATCGGAATCGGCTGGTCTCCGAGATAGGTAATGCCGCAATCCTCCGGATAGATCTCAATTTCATATTCATCAACAATTCGCTTCGGAGACTGGGACATTCCGGGAAAAACAATATCACTGTTGAAATAACCGCAAATGCACTGCATTGCATCAAAAGAAAATGTATCCAAACACAGCACCTCCAAAACGCAAGATATTGATAAAATACAGAAAGATTTTCTATTGAATTTTTCAAAAATAGCCTGTATAATAAAGAAAATACTGTATATTCAATATTTTACCACAATCGCAAGTTTTTGTCAATGTTCATAAACCATCATCCATTCACAGAAAGTGAGGAACACCATATGAAAATTCTCGGAATCCAGAACGGAGCCTTATTACAGCGCACAGGCGACTTTTGCGAGACCGTACTCCAAACCTCGGATACAGATACATTGACATCCGATATCGGTGAAATCAGAAAAACAGCCGATCATATGTGGCTTTTGACCGGCATTCCTGTCGGCGGTCCGTATACAGTCACGCTTACCGACGGTAAGGAACGCATGACATATCATGATATCTATGTCGGTGATCTCTGGCTTCTTGCCGGACAGTCCAACATGGAAGGTGCCGGCTGGGTGCGTGAAAAGGATATCAATTATGCGGCTGATCCTTCACCGCTGATACGTGCATTTTATTTGAATGATACATGGCGTCCCGCCACAGCCCAGCTTCATCAGCTCTGGGATTCCAAGGATTCTGCACACCGTCGTGCGTTTGCCGCAGACAAAGCAGGAAAAGAAGCACGTAATCTGCACATTACCGATTTTCCGCCCGCACCGCAAAGACGCGGTGTCGGTCCCGGTTTCTTCTTTGCAGAGGAATTGTACCGACAGACCGGCATCCCGCAGGGTGTCATTCCGTGTGCCGTTGGCGGTGCTCCGATCGAAATGTGGATTCCAACCGAGACGGATGACAATTATTACACCGCCGCTTACCGCCGTATCATTGCCTGCGGTCAAAGAATCCGCGGCATTTTCTGGTATCAGGGAGAAGGCTTCGGCGGTGATAAGGATGCATACAAAACCTTGTTTGAATCGATGCGCCGGGGCTTTTCGGCACTGTGCGGTACCGATGATCTTCCTGCCATTATGGTTCAGACCTTCCGCAGTACGATTCCCGGAATTCTGAACAACAATGAGGCTGCGTATATCTGGAGCCGATACCGCAATTATCTGCGCGATATCTGCCGCGAATGTCGGAATATGGCTGTCGTTGCAACCAATGATCTCGACCTTGATGACTGTATTCATTTATCTGCCGATGCACAGGAAAAGCTGGGAAAAAGAGCCGCCGATGCCATGCGGTATCTGACCGAGGGTGTCGGATGTGCCGAGCCGGAAATCGAATCGATTACGATGTATCCGCACGCCTGCATCACAGAGTGGAGTGAGCTGCGTATCCGATATCGGAATCTGCGCGGTCATCTGACATCGATCGGATTCCCGAGCGGTTTCATGATCTCGGAAGGTGACGAGATGCCGTCAGTTGGTTTCATTCAGCATATATCACTTGTTGATGATGAGGTTCGCATTCGGTTTGAGTTGACACACGACGAGCTTCGGCGCAAGGATCTCTGGTACGGCTTCGGACATCACTTCCATTGCACGATTCTTGACGAGGGCGGACATCCGCTGCTGTCACAGGGACCGATTCCGCTGTCTGATATCGCATTCATAAAGGATCCAAGCCTCACATAAATAAGATAACATCATACAGGAGACATCTCATGCAAACCAAAATTCTTACTGTTGATACCGTTTTCGAGAGCGATACCGTATACATCGCCGACAGAAAACAATACGATTTTTACCCGTCTGACGATTATGAAGAGATTCACTGCTGGTGGACATTCCTGAACAGCGGCAATATTCCGCTTCGTGCGGTTTTCGTACTTCGCAATCTGAAAAACGTGACCGTCGACCTTGGCGGTGCAAAGCTGATGCTGCACGGCCGCATCATGGCATTTGCCGTTTCCGACTGCGAAAATGTCACATTCCGTAACTTTTCCATTGATTATGACAGACCGTTTTATACCGAAGGTGTCATTCTGGAAGCTGAATCGGGCAGCATCACGATCCAAATACCCGATTCGTTCCCGTATCGTGTTGAAGGACACGATTTTATCGCAATGAGCGAAACATGGGAACACCGTCTTGTCATGGGGGATATGCTGTTCAGCTGTATCGATCCGAATAACGGCAGGCGAAGCTGCGGTGTATTTCTCGGTCTGATCGGCGAGAACATCGAACCGCGCCCCAATCCACCTCTTCCGATTCACAGAATTTTGGCGGATGATCTCGGAAACAGAACGGTCCGGCTTCGCAATATTCCCGATTCGTTCCATCCGCAAGTCGGTCAGATTCTTGTCATGACACATGAGGATCGCCGCAAGACCGCATTCCTTCTCGAGCGCAATACCGACACCACCATAGAACATGTGCGTCTTCTGCATGTTGGCAGCTACGGCACCATCGGCTGTCTGTGCCGCAATATCACGCTCAATGACTATAGCCTTTATGTGGATGAAGAAAATGCTAACCGTCATATCACCGTCAACGCAGACGGGTTCCATACATTCCATTCCTCGGGTTTGATCAAAATCGAAAACTGTCGGTTTGAAAATCTGCTTGATGACGCGGTGAATATCCATGGCAATTATCTTGCATGTATGGAGAATCCCGATCCGAAAACGCTGATCGTCAAGGGACCCGCCGCAAGTCTTCAGGATATGGAATACCTGATGCCCGGTGATGAGATTTACATCTACAGACAGAACACGCAGGAAATCCGTGCTGTATGTACGGTAGAAAATGCCGAATATCTTCCGGGTGAAAAGAAAACGCTGCAGGTAACGCTCAAAGACCCTTTGGAAGGACCGGTTGCAGTCAATGATCTGCTTGAAAACCGTCGCATGCAGGAAATCGAAATTCGGGGCTGCAAGATCAACAGTGAAGGCGGTTTCCGCATTTCCAGCGGCAAGCGTGTACTGATCGAAGACTGTGTGTTTCAAACATCCGCATTCTCCGTTCTGTTCTCGGGAGATATGAATTATTGGTATGAAAACACCGGTGTAAAGGATGTTACCATACAAAACTGCACCTTTGATCGGTGTGGTTGTCCTGTGGAAACAGCGTGCGGATTCCAACCGACCGAAAAGGCACCTTTTTATCATGAAAACATTCGCTTCATCAACAATACCGTCATCGCGCCGATACGTGCGGCAGCGGTGCTTGATAATGTCAACAATGTTGAGATAAAAGGAAATAAAATTACAGGACTGCGCGACGGACAACTACCCATAACACTTCACAATTGTTCTCATGTAACCGTTACATAATTATGATGTTCCATCATTTGGAGGA
>SVRM01000123.1 GCA_015064785.1 Oscillospiraceae bacterium | reverse complement strand
CACTGAAGGAAGGCAAGTTCTACTCCTCCTGCGGTCCCGAAATCTATGACTTCTACTATGAAGACGGCAAGGTTGTCGTGCTCTGCTCCGATGCATCCAGAGTTCGCCTTCAGGCAGACAAACACCCCAACCGCGTCGTCCGCTCTGCCGACGGCACACTGACCCGTGCAGAATTCGATATCGGTCAGAGCTACAGCTACATCCGTGCAACCGTCATTGACCGTGACGGCAAACACGCCTGGACCAACCCGATTTTCTTAAAGGCATGATGCTTCGACAGCAGGCCTTTACCGGTGACAGGGAGACACCGATGCTGAAGGGTGCGCTCCACTGTCACACGACGCGCTCCGACGGGCGCAATACCCCCGAGGAGGTCATCCGCATCCACGCAGAAAAAGGATATGACTTTCTCGCCATCACCGACCACCGCATCTACAACCGCGAAAACGCCGCACCGCAGTACGGCGTGACCATCCTGCCCGGCATGGAATATGACGGCAAAGGCTTTCCGACCATCGCCGATACCCCTGACACGCTGACACCGACGTTTGATTCGACGGGGTTTCGTTATTTCCATACCGTCTGCATCGGTCCCGCACGCGAGGACTGCGGCTTTGCACAGGGCCGCGTGTTCCCGACGGCACCGCTTCGCTGTCAGGAGGACTATCAGCCGCATCTGGATATGCTGCACGATGCTGGTCAGCTGACGTTCTTCTGCCATCCGCAGCGATCCTCCACGCCGGCACGCTATTTTGCAAAGCTCCGTGGACTCTGCGCGATGGAAATCTGGAATTCCGGCAGTGTCATCGAAATGGATCTGGACCGGGACGCCGCTTACTGGGATGAAATCCTCGGTCAGGGCATCCGCATCTGGGGCGTTGCGGCAGATGACGGTCACGAAAGCGGTGATCACGGCATCGGCTGGGTGCGCGTCCGCACGCAATCCAACCGGGACACCGACATTCTCGCGGCACTGCGGGACGGCAAGTTCTATTCTTCCTGCGGTCCGGAAATTTATGATTTCTATTATGAAGACGGCCGTGTTGTCGTTCTCTGCTCGGAGGCTGTCAAGGTACGTCTCCATGCGGATAAACATCCAACGCGCATTGTCCGCGCAGAAAACGGCACACTGACCCGTGCGGAATTTGATATCGGTGACAGCTACAGCTATATCCGCGCGACAGTCATCGACCGGGACGGCAGATACGCCTGGACCAACCCTATTTTCTTGAAATAACGAAAGGAATCCAACTATGAACAAGTATCTTTTTGACAAGCTCCCCTGCGGCTGTGAAGTCACGGCCTACGAAATCGGCAATGATACCGTCCGTGCAACCATCCTCAACTACGGCGGCATTATCCAGAAGCTCCTTTATCGGGGTACCGACATCATCGGCGGCTATGATAAGATTGAGGGCTACCGCGTTTCCGACGGCTATCAGGGCGCGCTCATCGGCCGTTACGCAAACCGTATCCGCGGCGGACGCTTTACGCTGAACGGCGTCGACTATCAGCTTGCCCAGAACGAATCCGCACGCGGCAATCATCTGCACGGCGGCGATATCGGATATGACGCCAAGCTCTGGGATGTCGAATACAAGCAGGACTGCGACGGAGAGCATCTGATTCTGACGCTGACCGACCCCGACGGTACGGAAAATTATCCGGGTACTGTCAATGTCCGTGTTACCTACTCCGTCTGCGGCGAGAATTTCTCCATTCACTATGAAGCGGTTTCCGACAAGGATACTCCCTTCAACATGACCAACCATGCCTATCTGAACATGAACGGCATCGCCGGCGGTCAGATTTACGACCAGACCTTACAGGTCAATGCAGATTTCATGTCCAAGGTTGACGAGCATTTGATTCCGGTTGACAAGGTTCCGGTCGACGGCACAGCCTTTGACTTCCGCACACCGAAGCTGCTCTCCCGCGAGCTGATGACCTGCGACGATCCGCAGATGGTCATCGGCGGCGGTCTTGACCACAACCTCTATATCACCACCGATGAGGCAACCCTCTATCAGGGTAAGAAGCTGTCCAAGGCGGCTGTGTTCGCAGGCAAGCTCGGTGCGCTGACGCTGTACACCGACAAGCCGTGCGTACAGTTCTACGCTGCCAACTTCATGGAAGGCGAGTATCCGTTCAAGGGCGGTCTGAAGCGTGAAAAGAACGGTGCGCTCTGTCTGGAAACCCAGTTTGCTCCCGACGGTCCCAACCGTGGTGAGGCCATTCTGAAGGCGGGCGACAAGTACGACTACACCGCGCTGTTCCGCTTTGATGTATAAACGGGGTACTGTATGATGAAAATTCTGAAACGAACCTTGCTTCTTCTGACCTCGATGCTGCTGCTTGTCGGATGTGCATCGGGCGGGGAAAAGGAACCGGTTACAGATACCGCACAGGATACCCAAGCCCCGGCCGTTACAACGGAACCGGCACCGGTCTATCCGCCCATCGACCCTCCGACCGCGGAGCAGATCGCAGGACACGAGCATCTGCTGCTCTGGCCCGAGGACAACATTCCGTATCTGATCGAAAACGACGAAAAAGGACTGATGCCGACCGTCCGCGCGTATCTCTGTGAGGGCGCATCCTCCTCGGTCGTCATCTTCCCGGGCGGCGGCTATTTCCAACTGTCGGATGTCAGCGAGGGCGTGGACATTGCAAAGGCATACAATGACGCCGGTTATTCCGCGTTTGTTGTCAACTACCGCTATGAGCCGTATGACGGTCGTGCAATTCTTGCCGACGGTCAGCGTGCGGTGCAGTATGTCCGCTACTTTGCCGACACCTTCGGCATTGATCCCGACAAAATCGCGCTCTGCGGCTTCTCCGCCGGCGGTCATCTGTCGGTCATGGTCGCTGAGCATCCTGTGACGGAAAACATCACCGCAGACGCCATCGGGGCTGTCCGCTCCACGCCGGATGCCTGCATCCTCGCCTACCCGGTCACGACGCTCGGTGAGGGGACCTTTGAAACGATGCCGCGCATCTTCCTCGGCGAGAATCTCGACAATGCCGAGGAAACGGCAAAGTATTCCTATCCGCACAGCATCGGCACCATGCCGCCGACGATGGTTTTCTACTCGGAGCTTGACCAGTTCGTCAACTTTGAGGCAAACTCCATCGCGTTTGCGGATGCCATGCGAGCTGCCGGACGGGATGTCACCGTTTGCGCCTATTCGGACGGCGGTCACGGCATCGGACTTGGAAAACAGTATGCCGACTACGCAAACTGGCACGCCGATTCTGTGGCATTCTTAAAAGAGCACGGGTTCTGAGTGCTTCCACAAAAAATGCAGGCGCATCTGTCTTTTTTCATCGACAGATGCGCCGCTCTTTATTCTTAATAACCTTCACCGAGAATCATGATCTCCTCCGGAATGGCAATGTATTCCAGCGGATCGACCGTCACATGGTCACGTCGGAACTCCAGATGCAGATGGCTGCCTGAGGAGGTTCCTGTTGAGCCGACATATCCGATCAGCTGTCCCTTTGCAACCACATCGCCCGGCTTGACCACCTGCTTGATCTGATGCGCATACACCGTCTCCACATTGTCCACATGACGGATGCGCGTCATATAGCCGTAGGAGGAGGTATACGCCGCGTAGACAACCACGCCGCCATCGGCCGCGTAAATTTCGGTATACGCCGGTGCGACGATGTCCAGTCCCAGATGGAAATCATACGTCCCCCACAAAAGGCGCTCTCCGTATCCGGACGAAACATACGTATTCTTCAGCGCCAACGGATTTTCCGGCATGTAAGGATTGCCGTTTTCATCCAGCGGAAGCTCATCATCGGGAAGCGGCGGCAGAGGCCAGTCATAGCTTCCCGTGGAAACGCCGTCCGGCAGCGGATACAGTCCCTCATAAGACACCGCGCTGATGGGTTCACGCACCACAACACGGCTTTCCTCCGTGCGAGACAGAACCTCTCCCGTGACCGGATCCAGCGCCGCCGTATATGTCACCTGCGCCAGACCGTCGGCGCCTGCCGAAATCATCGTGCGGATACCGTCAAAGCTTTCATCGTTGGGAACAAGTGTGGTTTCATACGGAATGCGTTCCGCTGCCGTTTCCGTCAGGGTCGCTGTCACGGAAAGCATCGCATATGCGGTATCCTGCAATTCCACAATGGCGTTCATCAGCGCGCCTTCACCGAGAATCGCATCCTCCTCCATCCACGCCGTCTCCCATGCAAAGCGCGGCTCCACCGTAATCTGCGTCCCGTGCGGCAGACCTGCGGCATACCGCTCCCGGCAGATGGCAGACGCAGCTTCGATGGCAGACAGAATTTCCGCCTCGGTCATCACACCGATTGCATCCCCCGTGCCGTTCGTCGCCGATACCGCAACAGCGACCTCGCCGGTGCTGTCGGTGACAAGCCGGTACGCCCGGACATATCCGTCCGTCGCATGGGCATACATCGCATCATAAATGGCCTCGGCCGACATCAGCGGTGCCGTTCCCTGTACTGCCGCTGTTTCACAGCGATACGGCAGCGCAGCGTGAAACGGAACACCCGTGTCCTGCTGCAAATCACGCAGAACCGCGGAATACCCCGCCTGTGCCTCGTCTTCATCGGCGATATAACCAACCGCCGCTTCATCGATGTACAGCATCACAGCCTCTGTTCTGCGTCCAAACGGCAGCAGCATCAGAACACAGAGAACCGTCACAATCAGAAGGGCTGTGACAGCAACACCGACCGAACGGGCAGTATGCTCCGGCTGCGGTTCATGGTCGGAAAAGGTCTCTGCGGCAGAAAAGGTATCCGTATCCGAAAACATCTCGCGGATGCTGCCGGACGGCTTTTCCTCCGCTTCCTCCCGGAAACCGACCACATGATCGATCATCGGCATCGCGGGAATGACCTCTTTTTCAAACTGTGCGGTCGTCTTCGCATCGGACAGAGCATCATTAAGAACCTCGCCGACCGCAGGAATCGGTTCTTCGATCGAAACCGTATGTGCTTCATTTTCCGTCATCGGCAGAATCGCCTCTGCCGCCAGATCAACCGCCGCCGGAATATCCTCGCCCGCGGTTTTCACGCTGTCGCCCGGTACTTCAGCCTGCGGCGATCGCGGTGTTCCCATCGGCACGGCACGCACGGCACGCCGACGGCGCGGTGTCTGCGCTCCGGTCTGTTGATTTTGCTTCTCTTCCATATCAGCGGAACCTCTTTGTGTCATGGTATTGATATCCTATATTATACTAAAAAAACGACGGAAAATCAAGTCTTTTTTCCGGTTTGTTCGTTTTGGGCGTTGTAATTTGACACAATTTATGGTAAAATAATGGTATCATTTCCGAAATGCAAGAAAGGAACACTTTCGGTTTGCGAAAGTCATGAATCGAACCATGAAAAAACTATTTGTCGTTGACGGCAACAGCATCATCAACCGTGCCTATTACGGCATCCGTCCGCTGACCACAAAGGAAGGCATCCACACCAATGCGGTATACGGCATGATTACCATACTCGAAAAGCAGCTCGATGCCGTAAAACCGGACATCTGCGTCATTGCCTTTGACCGCCGGGAGCCTACCTTCCGGCACAAGGCATACGCCGAATACAAGGCAGGCCGACATGCATCCCCGGATGAATTGCGGATGCAGTTCCCGTATGCAAAGGAATGCGCCGCCGCCATGGGCTTTACCGTCGCAGAACAGCCCGGCTACGAAGCAGATGATATCCTCGGTACGCTGTCGGCGCAGGCAGTCGACAACGGTTACGAAGCATATCTTCTGACCGGCGACCGCGACGCACTCCAGCTCATCGGCGACAATATCACCGTGCTGCTTGCAACCAACAAGGAAACCGTCGTCTTTGACCGTGCGCACTTCATAGAGGAATACGGTGTCACGCCGGAGCAGTTTGTCGATGTCAAGGCACTGATGGGCGACTCCTCGGACAACATTCCGGGTGTCGCGGGTGTCGGCGAGAAGACCGCGCTGAAGCTGATCTCCGAATACCGTGATCTCGACACGCTGTATGACGGACTGGAGGACAAGAACATTGCCAAGGGCGTCAAGGCGAAGCTGACCGCTGACCGTGAAAACGCCTTCTTCTCCCGGATGCTGGCAACCATAGTCCGCGATGCACCGCTTGACAACGCCTTCTCCATGCTGAAATCCCGTGCGGAGCTGGAAGACCGTCCCGCCCTGCGTGAGCTGTTCATCAAGCTCGAATTTTCCGCACTCATCAAGCGCATGAACCTCGACTGCGGCATGGAGGGTCTGCCCGCCTGCCCGGTCAGCACACAGACGGAGGAAGCAGCCCCCCTGCCGACCGCACCGATGCAGACCGATGCCGCCTTTCTCGGCACCCTTTCCGCCGATCCGATACTCTCTATCACCGTCGGTGAGGAAAACGGTGCGGCACAGCTGTATGTATCAGACGGCACCGCCCTGTATGCCTGCCCGCTTGATGATGGACTGACAGCGTTTCTGTCCGCCCGGCATGTTGTCACCCATGACGCAAAGCTGCTTTATCACACACTGCACCGTGCCGGACTGCCCATACCGACCGTCGATTTTGACACAATGCTTGCCGGCTACGTCATGAATCCGTCGGAGAGCGACTACAACCTCCCCAAGCTCGCCGTGCAATATCTGGACACCGTCATCCCGGATGGCGCACACGAAGCCGCGCAGACAGCCGTCACCGCACGCCTGTACCCGGTTCTGCGTGACAAGGTCGCCGCAGACGGCATGGAGCGGCTGTATTACGACATTGAACTGCCTCTGGCCGGCGTATTGTTCCGCATGGAGGTACGCGGCTTCCGCGTCGATGTGGACGGTCTTGCGGCATACGGTGAGTCCCTCGGTCAGATGTGCGAGCAATATATGGAAAACATCTACAATGCGGCAGGGGTTGTCTTCAACATCAATTCTCCCAAACAGCTCGGTGAGGTGCTGTTTGACACACTCGGTTTGCCCTGTCCCTCGTCCAAGCGCTCAACGAACGCTGAGGTACTGGAAAAACTCCGTCCCTATCATCCGATCATTTCCGATATTCTCGAATACCGGCAGGTCGCCAAGCTGAAATCGACCTATACAGACGGACTGGTCAAAGTTGCGGGTGCTGACGGACGCATCCATTCCTCGTTCAATCAGACGGTCACTGCAACAGGCCGCCTGTCTTCGACAGAACCGAATTTACAGAACATTCCGATCCGCACAGAGCTCGGCCGCCAGCTGCGCAAGTATTTCGTCGCAAAGGACGATAACTATGTTCTGATCGACGCAGACTATTCCCAGATTGAGCTGCGTCTGCTTGCCGCCATTTCCGGCGACGAGACCATGACGGAAGCCTTCAAAAACGGCACTGACATTCACACCGTCACCGCCTCTCAGGTCTTCCGTGTTCCGGCGGAAGCTGTCACCCCGGAGATGCGCAAACGCGCAAAGGCAGTCAACTTCGGCATCGTCTACGGTATCGGCGACTATTCTCTTGCCATGGACATCGGTGTCACGAAAAAGCAGGCGGGTGAGTATATCGACAGCTATCTGAAAACCTATCCCGCTGTTTCGGCATATCTTCAGAACATTGTCAAAACAGCAAAGCAGGATGGCTATGTCACGACGCTCTACGGGCGCCGCCGCTACATTCCCGAGCTGACCGCATCGAAGAAGATGCTGATCGCCTTCGGTGAGCGCGTCGCCATGAACAGCCCGATTCAGGGTTCCGCCGCCGACATCATCAAGGCAGCAATGGTCAGACTGGAATCAGAACTTTCCGCATCCGGACTGGATGCGCGCCTGATTTTACAGGTACACGACGAGCTGATTGTCGAATGTCACCGTGACTGCATGGATGAAGTGAAAGCGATACTCAAGCGCGTCATGGAAAACACCATCGATCTGTCGGTGCCGCTGACCGTCGATGTACAGGCGGGCGATAACTGGTTTGACGGACACTAAACCGGAGACCTGCACAAATCATTTATCAGAATTAACGGATTATCCATTTTTTTCTTTCATAGATATGATATAATGATATCAGTAACCATTATAAGGAGTGAACCGTATGCCAACGATATCCATGTTTTTCGGAATCATCGTCCGTATGTATAATAACGGTGAGCATAACCCACCACATTTCCATGCGACATATCAAGGCTATCATGCTGTTTTTGATATGAACGGTGAACTAACGGACGGTGAAATGCCCAAAAAGCAGCAAAAACTGATCGCCGCTTGGGCTGAAATCCATCATGATGAGCTTCTTGCGAATTGGGAGCTTGCAATGAATGAACAGCCGTTATACAAAATTGATCCGCTTCACTGAAAGGAAAGGCTTCCATGAATACACCGAAATGGGTTGTTATGCATGTTCAACCGCAAACAGATTATACCCTTCAGCTGACATTTGCCTGCGGTGAACAACGTATTTATAACGCAAAACCGCTTCTTGAAAAGTCTCTGTATGCGCAG
>SVRM01000122.1 GCA_015064785.1 Oscillospiraceae bacterium | reverse complement strand
TGACGGATGCGAGCAGTTCAGCATCGCCCTTTGCGACTGCGAATGCATATTCTTCGTTGGTCAGCGGGATATCGATGACCTTGAGGACTGCCTCGGAGGAGGAGCCGCCGCAAGCGGTGAACGCGAGAACGGTGGTAAGAAGCATTGCTGCCATCAGAATGGCGGAAAGAATCTTTTTCATTGTAAAGATCTCCTTATAAAATTTTTTGTGCGGTTGATTATCAACCGCGTTTGCATGGGTAAACTATGAAGATATTATACTACTCCGAATGCTTTTTGTCAAGTCTTTTTTTGAAAAATCATGCATAAATTTGCAATTTTGGGAAAATCGGCGGAAACGCCAACGGAACCGAAAAATCAGCGGAATCTGTTGGTATTTCCGCTGATTCAATTTCTCCTCGGCGTGTATATATGGATGTATAAATACATTAAAGATGTAGAGAAGAATGGATTGGTCAAACAAACAACGCAAATAAATGCAATTCATGTGCATAAAAATACAAGCAAAAGTATTTTCTGATTCAAAAATGAGAAGAATGACGACTGCATTTCCAAAAAAGTCCTTGCAATTCCGGCGAAAATACTATATAATATATATAATAGGCAATAATTTCAGACAAAAGAAAGGATTTCCAATATGAAAGCAGTTATTACCGTCACCGGTCGTGATGTTGTAGGTATCATCGCCAAGGTTTCCGCCGCTTGTGCCGAACACCATGCCAATATCATCGATATTTCCCAGAGCGTTCTCTCCGAGTATTTCGCAATGATTATGGTTGTGGAAATCGATCAGATTGCCATTGACTTCACGCAGTTTGTTGATAAGATGGAGCAGCTCGGCCGCGACAACGGGCTTGTCATTCATACGATGCATGAGGATGTATTCAACGTCATGCACCATATCTGATCCTGCCCGAAATACCTTGAAAGGAACACAAATCCATGCTGAATATGAATGATATTCTGGAAACGATTCATATGATCGAGGGCGAAAACCTCGACATCCGCACAATCACGATGGGCATCTCCCTGCTTGACTGTGTATCGGAGGATGAGGACCGTTTCTGCGAAAAGATCTACGATAAAATCACGCGCAAGGCGGAAAAGCTCGTTTCCACCGGCGAGGAAATTGAAAAAATGTACGGCATTCCGATTGTCAACAAGCGAGTTTCCGTCACACCGATTGCCATTGCAGGCGGCGCACTGTCCCGGGACGGCTTTGTCAAGGCAGCAAAGACGCTTGACCGCGCCGCGGATACCCTTGGCATCAACTTTATCGGCGGCTTCGGTGCGCTGGTGCATAAGGGCTTTACTGTCGGTGACCGCAATCTGCTTGCCGCGATTCCGCAGGCACTGTCCGAAACCAGCAAGGTCTGCTCCTCGGTCAATGTTGCATCTACCAAGGCAGGCATCAATATGGATGCAGTCCGTCAGATGGGCGATATCATCAAGGAAACGGCATATCTGACAAAAGACAACGATTCCATTGGCTGTGCCAAGCTCGTTGTATTCACGAATGTACCGGAGGACAACCCCTTTATGGCAGGCGCATTCCACGGTGTCGGTGAACCGGATACCGTCATTAATGTCGGCGTTTCCGGCCCCGGTGTAGTTGCAAGTGCCATCAAGCGTGCGGGCGACTGTGATTTCTCCGCACTTGCCGATATCATCAAAAAGACGGCGTTCAAGATCACCCGTATGGGTCAGCTGGTTGCATATGAGGCATCCAGACGCCTCGACACACCGTTTGGCATCGTCGACCTCTCGCTTGCACCTACACCGGCCATCGGTGACTCCGTTGCGCACATTCTCGAAGGCATGGGTCTGGAAAAGTGCGGTGCACACGGTACTACCGCGGCACTGGCGCTGCTCAATGATGCGGTCAAGAAGGGCGGCGTTATGGCATCGTCACATGTCGGCGGTCTGTCCGGCGCGTTCATTCCGGTTTCCGAGGACCAGGGTATGATTGACGCAGTTTCCTGCGGTTCTCTGACACTGGATAAGCTGGAAGCGATGACCGCGGTCTGCTCGGTCGGTCTGGATATGATTGCCATTCCGGGTGACACACCGGCAGATGTTATCTGCGGTATCATTGCCGATGAAATTTCCATCGGTGTTGCCAACACCAAGACGACGGCGGTGCGTGTGATTCCCGCATGGGGCAAGAAGCCCGGTGATATGGTCAGCTTCGGCGGTCTGCTCGGCTACGCGCCGGTCATGAAGCTCAACGAAATGTCGCCTGCGGCATTCATTGCACGCGGCGGACGCATTCCCGCACCGATCCACAGCCTCAAAAACTGATGATATGAATACCTGCCGCATATGCGCATAACCGGATATGCGGCAGTCTTGCTATTTCAGAACAGGAAGGAAACTTTCGCCCCCCGAAAGTTACGGTCAAAATCATGAAACTGATACATACCGCAGACTGGCATCTTGCATCGCCGATGGAATGCCGTCTTTCAAAAGAAAAAGCAGAGCTGCGGCGGCGCGAACTTCTTTCGCAGTTTGCGGATATGGTGACATATGCAAAAGAACACAGTGTTGATGCGGTGCTTCTGTGTGGAGACTTGTCCGATGACGGTGTACTTCCTCACGAAACGCAGGACTATCTGCTGTCGCTGATCGGGGATGCATCTTCCATCCGGTTTTTCATGATTGCCGGCAATCATGACCGGTGGAATGCGAATACCGTCGGCGGCTGTCTGACGCGCAGTGGACGGCAGATTCCCGACAACCTCACGGTCTTCGGGGATACATGGGGACACGCTGCTGTTTCTGACTGTGTCAGCATCTGGGGGCGCAGTCTGACGGGAAAAGCGATTCCGCCGGAAATACCGACCATGCGGCGCGACTGCTACAATATTGTGATGCTGCACGGAGAAATTTCAGAATCCTCTGCTGTCATGGGCGGGGAAGGAGAATGCATTCCGCTCGGTGCACTGCGCGGCAGGGATATTGACTATCTGGCGCTCGGACATGAACATGCCTTCCGGCACAAAAAGCTCGATGCGCGCGGAACGTGGTGCTATCCCGGCTGTCCTGCGGGGCGCGGGTTTGACGAATGCGGACAGCATGGGTTTGTCCTTCTGACGTTGGACGGAAATCACTGCACCGGCGCATCGTTTGTACCGTTTGCAAAACGCACGCTGCATGATCTGCGGCTTGACGTTACATCGATCGGCGGCGGGCTGTACGAGGCTGAACAGGCGCTGGGATCACTTGTCAGAGATATTCCGCGCGCCGATCTTGTCCGTGTGACACTTTGCGGTAAAGAAACTGCTGCTGCGGGACTGGATCTGCGGTATCTGGAAGGTCGGCTGGCGGCACAGTTTTTCTATGCGGAGCTGTGTGACCGCCGTATGTTTTCGATCGATGCATCCGATTATACCGGCGATATCTCCCTGCGCGGTGCTTTTGTCCGCACGGTGATGGAAATGGCGCTGTCAGACGAGGAAAGGTCCGCGGTGCTTCGGTGCGGACTTGCCGCACTGGACGGAAAAAACGATGATACCTTTCCGCGGGAAGGAGGAGACACGGTATGAAGCTGATTCAAATCGCCGTGGAAAATTTCGGCGTTCTGCACGATCTGAAGATCGACTGCCGGGAGGGACTGAATGTCTTCTGCCGTGACAACGGCGCCGGAAAAACCACACTTGCGGCTTTTCTCTGTGCCATGCTGTACGGTCTGCCGGCAACAAGAAAAAATGATCCCGCAGAAAACGAACGAAAAAAATATCTGCCGTGGCAGGGCGGTTCCTTCGGCGGCAGCATCACCTTTTCGGTACGCGGAAAAACCTATCGTGCCGAGCGGACGTTCGCTGAGGGAAATTCTGCCAGACATGACACATTTGTGCTGTATGATCTTGCAGACAATACGGTTTCCGACGATTATTCGGATGCGCTCGGAATGGAGCTGTTCGGACTGGATGCCGCGGCGTTTGAACGCAGTGCGTATCTGCCGCAGAAGCTGTTATCCGGGGAGAGAACCAACGAGAGCATTACAGCGAAGCTGAACCGCGCCATTGGCGGTGACACAGCGGTCGGCGATGACAGCGGACAGTATCGGGCGGCAGCCGCAGTTCTGGACCGTCAGCGTCAGTATTATGCAAAGCAGGGCGGTCGTGGGTATCTTGGTGTCCTCGAGCAGACGCTGGCGTCCCTTCATGAGCAGGAATATCAGGCATTGCAGGCAAAAGCCGAGGCAGAACGGCATGATGCAGAAGCAGAAGCCCTGGCGGGTGCACTTGTACAGATCACAGAACAGAAGCAGGCGCTGACTGCGGCACAGACGGCGGCAGGAACACGGCGCGCGGTTCTGGCACACGGACGGTCGCTTTTGGAGCGGCGTGATGCACAGCTGTCGGCGGCGGCGGAAAAGCGGCAGTTTCTGCATCTGGATGATACAGATGGCATTGCCGCCGGACGGTACGGTACAGAAGTGATCTGCCAGGCGGAGGAATCCCATCACGCATGTGTCCGTCTGCATGACAAGCTCGATGCGCTGGAGGAATCCATTGCACAGGCAGGCGCGGAACAGAATCGGATTGCACAGCGGTTCCGTGACGGAATACCTGATGCGGAAATGCAGGCATCGCTTGCCGCATATGTCCGGATTCTCAGAGAGGGTGAGGGAGCGGATACCGGTGCCGCACAGACATTGCCGGCATGTTTTTCCGAGGAGGAGCTTTCGCGCCATACCGGACAGGCATTGATGCACGCACAGATGACGGAGGTTCTTGCACAACCGAAAACGGCGCTTGCGGAATACCGCGCGGCATGTGCTGATGCAGGAATGGAGGAGGGTGATCCTCTGCCGGATGATGATACCTTGCAGGCATATGCCGATGTGCTGGGGGCTTTGGCCCGGAACCGTGATGTGCAGGCAAAGCTGATGCCGCAGAAACAGGAGGCGGATGCTGCTTATCAGACACTGGAGGAAGAATGCCGCGGTATTCCGGCACAGAAGGAGATCGTTGCAATGCGCTCCCGGTTTGATGCCCTGCGCGGCAGAACTGAGGAAATTGAGGAGCTGGAAGCACGTCAGCGTCTGGCGGTGCAGGTGACAGAGAACCTCAGACGGAGCCGGCGCATTCGCATCGGCGTCGGTATCGGACTGCTTTTCATTGCCGCGGCACTGGTCGCTGCGGCGGTTCTGCGGGCGGATATGCGGTTTTTGATTGCAGGCGGCAGTACTGCACTTCCGGGTCTTTTGTTCTTCATTCTGGGACTGTTTACCAGTCCGGAAGAAAACGATGAAGCGCGTGCGCTGGAGGATGCGGCACAGAAACGGCTTTGCACCAAAAAATCGGAATACGAGGTCGAAAAAACAGTCATTTATGAGTTTCTTGACCGAATTGGCGGGAATGCCGACGCTGTCATGGACGAAAACGACGCCGCAGAACGCTTTGATGCGGCGGCATCGGCCGCGCGGGAACGGGAAGCGGCTGCCGAGCGTGTCCGGACCCTTGACGAACAGCTTTCGGTGCTGTATGAGGAAGAAGCGCGGCTGAGCGCAAGTCTGTCCTCCTACACAAAGAGCGGCGGCGGTGAGATTGCCGACATTGGAGAGGACCGCGCGGTTTTTGCCGAATACCGTCGGAAGCTGCGCACCTGTGCCGCGGCTTACCGTTCCTGTACGGAAGAACGCGAAGTACGCGCACAGGCACACGCCAAACAGGATGCACTCGCACTTGCGCTTGACCGCTATTTACAGTCGATGACGGAAGCCTGTCCTGCCGGTTTGGAAAAGCAGGGCGATACGGAAAATGGTACATATACCGAGCGCATGGCGGCCTGGTGCAGAACTGCCGATCTGCTCCGTCTGCAAATCGGAGAACACGACAGACGGCAGGCACATCGCCGCGCCATGGAAGAACGCCTTTGGGGACAACTGGACGGATTGTTTTCGGGTGGTGCGGTGCTGCATGGTTCTCCGGAATCCGGAGGAGTTTCTGTTCTGGCTTGTGCAGAGGAGGCTTTATCCCTCTGTGCACGCTATCAGACGCTGGCAGACGAAAAAGCAGTTTATGCCGAGCAGAGGGCTGTGGTACACGAACAGATTGATCTTTATGAAGCGGCACTGACAGAGTTCCTTGCGGGATATTTTGCAGAACCGCGGCCGACACCACAAGAGGGGCTGCAAATCATCCGCGGCAGAGAAGCAGCACTTGCGGAGGATATGAAGTACCTGCGCGATGCACAGCGTCAGCTGAATGCGTTCCTTTCAGAACGCCGCATGACAGAGGAGGAACTGATCTCTGCCGGACAGGAAGGTGCCGATCCGGCGGAAGACGATATGAAAACTGCGGCTGCCATTGCGGCGCTGGACGAGGAGGTGCGGCAGAAAACCGAGCTGCGCGCAAAAGCACTGCAAAATGCGGAACATGCATCCCGTCTCGGTGCAGAAGCGGCTGTCCTGCGTGCGCAGATTGCGAATACCGAGCAGACGCTGGCGGATGCGAACCGGGCATTGTCGGTTATCCGCAAAACGCAGGAATGTCTGGATGCAGCAAAAACAGCACTGTCAACACGGTATCTTGCACATATGCAGGCGCGGTTCCGCGTGTACTGGTCACGTTTGACCGGCTGCACTGAGGAGGCGGCAGCAGGGCTTTCGCTGGATGCTTCTCTTGCGCCGCAGACCGAGGTGTTCGGCGCACGGCGGGATGTCGCTTATTTCAGTCGGGGAACCCAGGATTGTATCGATTTCTGTATTCGCCTTGCGCTGATTGATGCGATGTATACCGATGGCGGTACGAAAACCGATGCACCGCTGCCGCCGCTTCTGCTCGATGATCCGTTTGTCAATCTCGATCAGACCCATCTGACAGCGGCAAGAGCCATGCTTGACGAAATCGCCGACCGCTTCCAGATTCTGTATTTTGTCTGCCACGAAAGCAGAATGTAACATAAAAGGAAAAAAATACGGGGTTGTTCATTCCAGTTTGGAACATGAACAACCCCATATGTTTTTTTGCTTTATTGTATCTCTTATCTCTGAACTCTGCCGGAAGCGTCGCCACCTGCGAGCTTTTCGACTTCCGCAACGCTGACGCGGTTGAAGTCGCCTTCGACAGAATGCTTGAGTGCGGATGCCGCAACAGCAAATTCAATGGTTTCCTGCGTGGTCTTGCCCTTGAGAATGGAATAGATCAGACCGCCGCCGAAGGAGTCACCGCCGCCGACACGGTCGACGATGTGCAGATGATAGGACTTGGAGAAGCAGTAGTTCTCACCGTCGTACAGCATACCTGCCCAGTCATTGTCGGACGCGGAAATGGAGGTGCGGAGCGTGATTGCAACCTTTTCAAAGCCAAACTTGTCTGCAAGCTGCTTTGCAACGGACTTGTAGCCTTCATGGTTGAGCTTGCCGCCGTAGATATCCGTGCCTTCCGCTTCGATGCCGAAGACGTCCTTTGCGTCTTCTTCGTTGGAGATGCAGACGTCGACATACTGGCAAAGCTCTGTCATAGCCGCACGTGCTTCGTCACGGGTCCACAGCTTGCCGCGGTAGTTGAGGTCGCAGGAGATCTTGACACCCTTTGCCTTTGCCGCAATACAAGCCTGACGGCAAATTTCAACAAGGTTTGCACCGAGTGCGGGCGTGATGCCGGTGAAGTGGAACCAGTCCGCGCCTTCAAAAATGGCATCCCAGTCAAAATCTTCCGGCTTTGCTTCCTGAATGGCGGAATGTGCACGGTCGTAGATACAGACGGAGCCGCGTTGGGAAGCTCCCTTTTCAAGGTAGTAAATACCGACGCGGTCGCCGCCGCGTACGATCTTTGTGGTATCAACGCCGAAATAGCGCAGAGAATCGATGGCGGCCTGACCGATGGCGTGCTTCGGCAGCTTGGTAACATAAGCCGATTCCATGCCGTAGTTCGCAAGGGAAACCGCAACGTTGGCTTCACCGCCGCCGAAGGTTGCCTGCATCTGGTCGTTCTGGAAGAAACGGTAGTAGCCGTTGGGAGCAAGGCGAAGCATAATTTCGCCGAATGTAATAATCTTAGCCATTGGAACGTGCCTCCTTGACAATTTCAACAGATTTCTTGCAGAGTTCGGTGATTTCGTCCCACTTGCCGCCTTCAATCAGATCAGCGGTGACCATGTAGGAACCGCCGCAGGCACAGATGACCTTTGCGGACAGGTATTCACCGAGGTTCTTTAAGGAGATGCCGCCGGTCGGCATGACCTTGAACATCGGGAACGGAGCCGCCATGGCCTTGATCTTGGCAAGACCGCCGGACTGTTCTGCCGGGAAGAACTTGAGGACCTCCAGACCGAGCTTGTATGCGGTGTGGTAGTCGGTAGGTGTGGTACAGCCGGGATAAATCGGGATGTTCTTCTGCTGTGCGTAAATGACGAGGTCAGGGTCAAGACCCGGGGTGACGATGAAGGAAGCACCTGCGGCAATCGCCAGATCAATGTGCTCGGTGGTCAGAACGGTGCCTGCGCCGACGAGCATATCGGGACATGCCTCACGCATCAGACGGATGGCGGTATCGGCGCCTGCCGCACG
>SVRM01000121.1 GCA_015064785.1 Oscillospiraceae bacterium | reverse complement strand
CCGATGAAAAGATCCTCTCCATCGTCAACGAAGAACTCTCCTACTGGAAAAACAACGCACGCACGTTGGAGGAAACCACCAAAATCATCGACGGACGCGTCTGGATTTACTTAAATGAATAATTCTGTATAAAAATCAAGGACTGCTGCAAGCCATCAACTCGCGGCAGTCCTTATTTTTGTGATGATAACGACGATCCTCTCCTTATAATGTAAATAAATCATGAATATCGCAAACCCCATTGACAAACTCGATCATCGAGATTAACATCTTTTTGCGCAGCCTTCTCATAGCAATCCTGATAACAGCGCTGTTTATCACTGTATGTGTCGTTTATTTTATATATCGGACAAAATAACAACCCAAACAGAAATACGAGATATGGAATCCTTTGCACCAAAATGGATTCCATATCTCGCTCCTTATTTTCTCACCCCATCTGCTCCCGCAAAAACGCAAAAATCTTTTTTTCCGTCCTTGAAATTTTCACCTGTGACAGACCGAGAATCGCGGCGGTCTGCTGTTGGGACAGCTCTTTTTCGTAGCGCAGCCGAAGAATCGCCCGGTCACGCTCGGACAGCTTTTCCACCGCCGTGCGCAGGGTCAGACGGTCGGTCAGTCGCTCAATGGCATCTTCATCGTCGGCAAGCATCGTTTCCAGCGTGAACGATTCGTCGTCGCCGTCTCCGCCGAGCGGATCGGACAGCGACACGACCGGACCTGCGGCATCCAAAAGAAACACCAGAAGTTCCTCCGGCTCCCCTGACACAGCGGAAAGCTCGCCAACCGTCGGTTCTCTGCCCTCCCGCTGCAAAAACGCTTCTCTTGCCTGCAAAACAAGGTACCCGCGCCGTTTGATATCACGCGACACCTTGACCATGCCGTCATCACGCAGACAGCGTCGGATTTCACCGATAATCAGCGGAACCGCATAGGTGGAAAATGTGGTTTCATAGGAAAAATCAAAGCTGCGCACCGCTTTAATCATCCCGATCGTGCCGATCTGATAGAGGTCTTCCATTTCGATTCCGCTGTGATTCCTGATTCTTTCGGTGTAACGCTTGGCAACCGCGCGAACCAGACCGGAATTGTTTTCCACAATCTGCTCCAGCATGGCGGCTTTTTCGCGCTCATTGTCGGAGTCGTGATATCGGCGCAGCAGCGTGAGATTGTCCTCGCGCAAAACGGCATCCGCACCTCCGGTCACGCAATGTCCTCCTGTCCGGCGGAGGATTCTTCCTCCGTTACATCTTCCGCGTCAGTCACCGGCTCCTCTGTCATCGCGGCCGCAGAAGCACTCCCGGCCGGCGCGAATTTTTTGCGCAGTTCCACGGTTGTTCCCTTTCCGTGTGCGCTTTTGACCTTGACGGTATCCATGAAGCTCTGCATGATCGCAAAGCCCATGCCGCTGCGTTCGCCGGTGGTATCGGTTGTGTAAAGCGGCTCCATCGCACGGCGGATATCGGGTATGCCGCACCCGCGGTCACGGATGATGATTTTTACCGATCGGTCGTCATACAGGGTCGTCAGGATGTACACGGTATTCCGCGAAGCGTCAAAGGTATCCCCCGTGATATCCGCGCTCCCGACAGCGGAATGCGTTCCGCGGTACGCATGAACGACCGCATTTGTCACCGCCTCCGAGATCGCACAGCGCACATCGGCAAGCTCCTCCACGGTGACATCCAGCTGGGCAATCATGGCGCAGATCATCGCGCGCGACAGGCGCTCATTCTCCGAGATTGCGCGGAACTCGGTCTTCATCTGGTTGATGATGTGTTTTCGTATCGTTTTCGGCATGGTTATCCCTCATTTCCTTCTGTGTGATCTTCGGATGCGCCCTGACATCCGTTTTTTGCGCTGCCGCGATAGACCTTATCCACGGCGAGCTTCTTATCCATTCCCGACAGCTCCAAAATTTTCAGAACGCGCGGCGGCGGGTCGAGCAGACGGAAGGCACAGCCGAGTGTTCTGCAAAGCTCGTACCGTCCCATGAAAAATCCAAGTCCCGCCGAATCCATAAACGCCACACCGTCCAGCTTCATCAGCACCAGCTTCGGACGGTAATAATAAATCTCGCGGTCAACACTTTTGCGCAGTGCCGCCGCACCGTGATGATCGATATCACCGGTGACGGACAAGGTCAGCACGCCGGAAGCATATTCCGCCTGCACCTGCCCTGTACCGATGGTTTCTTCTCCGATTGCCTGCATGTCATTTCCTCCTGTAATTTCATGAGACAAGTATACCACAAATCACGTGCGAAAACGGGCGGATTCTGGCGGCAGGAAAAATTTTTTCGGGAATATTTTCAAAAGGAAAAGCTGTTCTCCGGCACAGGGAATCTGTGGGAGAACAGCTTTGAGGGTGGGGAAAAAGAAAGAGCAGCGTGAGCTGCTCTTTCTTCAATCACGAGGATTCTGTTAATTAGTCAAGTTCGAAAACAGGAGTATCGAGAATGACAACAGTACCGTCGATGATGCAACCAGTGAAGGTCAGAGTGCCTTCGTTACCGATAGCATTCTTATCCTTGAAGATTGCGTCGAAGTCGCCAGCCTTATCGATAGCGCCATCCTTGAATGCCCAGTAGGTGATCTTGTCGACACCGTACTTAACAGCATCCTTCAGAGTAATCGGAGCTGTAAACTTGTCATCCTTATACTTATCGGAATCCATTACAGGGTTCTTACCTTCGGAATCGCAATGAATCATTCTGTTGTAACCAGAAATGGTTCTGCCTTCGACGGAGAATACAACATCGAGAGTCAAACCTGTTTCAACCCAAATGGTATCATCGTCAACGATCTTGCCATCCTTAACAACTGCATAGTTGCCAGCTGCGTCATTACCAGTAACAGTAACCTTTTCACCGGTGAAGATATCGATAGCATTGAAGGTGGATTCAGTAAGGGTTTCATTTTCTACAGAAACGAGCTGAACAATGGTTTCGCCCTCGTTGAGCTTCTTCTGGAGAACGTCCTTAGCAACATTGGAAGATGCAGTTACATAAACAAATGCAACCTTCGTATCAACCTGACCGGAAGTAACAGGAGCAGCTGCCTTGGAGAGGTAGTTTGCAGTAGCAGAATCAAACTTGAAGGAGGAGAGAATGCTGTAGGTTTCCTTTGCATAAGCATTCTTATATTCATCCTTGTCAGAAGCAACAGTGGACTTTGCAAGAACAGTGTAAGCATCTTCGAGCTTATACTGAGCAGTACCATTGATGTAGATGAACTGACCCTTAATTTCAACTGCGGTAGAACCAGTAGCAGTGTAGACTTCAATATCAGTAGCTTCAACAGTCTTATCGTAGTAATAACCAGCAGAAGTTACATAGAAGGAATAAACATAACCGTCTTCGAATTCAACGATCTTGTCACCAGCAGACTTCCAATCCGTACCTGCATCATTCAGAGTACCGATACCAACCTTGCCAGCATAAGTCTTGCTGTCAGTGTTGTTCGGGTTCTTGATTTCAACAGATGCCTTGGAGAGGAGCTTACCACCATCAACAACACCAACAACCTTGATGTCATTAACAGCAGTGAAGGTACCGTTGCTGTTCCAGATATAGCCGTCGATCAGCGCGTTGCCGTCAGCGACAGTAACGTTGTCAACGAGAATCTTCTGTTCAACCTTACCGGATTCAACACCAGTGTCAGCAGATGCAACTGCAACATACTTGCCACCGATGGTGTAAACGGTAACGTTCTGGCTCAGAGTCCAGCTTGCAGGATCAGCATATGCTGCTGCAAATTCGATCTTATCGCCGATAGTGATGTAGCTGCCAGCCTTGATGCTGGAAACAATGCCGGTAACCTTTTCAGCGGTTTCGAGGATCTTACCAGTCATAGCGGGCTTTTCTGCATCGCCCTTATTGAGGCAGACCAGAACAGGAGTTTCGCCCCAAGCAGTGTAAGCAGCACCATCAACAGTCAGGTAGTTGCCAGAAAGTGCATGAGGAGTAGCTTCAGTACCATCCTTGGTAAATACCTTAACAACCGTGGATTCAACATCTGCGGTGTCAGCCTTACCGTCATGGTTAACCTTATCACCCTTGGTGAGGGTTACGAGTTCGTAAGTGGTAACGTATGCACGTTCGTAGTCGCCGTCAGCGTCATCGTCGAAGCAAGCGACTTCATAGAATGCGGGAATGGTCTGGACGTCATCGGTCTTTTCAACAACGTCAATATCAACTTCGGAACCGTCAAAATAGACTCTGATATTGTTAAGGTCATCAACAACAGTGCCACCGATCATATCAGGAGCAGTATCGTCATCGTACTTAACGTCATCCTTATGGATGTCATAAACCTTACCGTTCAGTTCGAGCTTAGCAGCTTCAACAGTATTGTCCTTGGGAACATACTTGAGAGCAGCGTCTCTGTAATCAACGGTATCAACAGAAGTGAGAACGTCGATTTCGAAGATTTCGCCGGTCTTGTTGGACCACTGCATGGAAACCTTGTACTTCAGCATGTCAGCTGCAACCTTTTCGTAGCCAGCTTCAGCAAGAGCTGCGTTGAAAGCAGTAAGATTGATTTCCTTTTCGACTTCGACAACATCGCCTTCCACAACAACCTGAGCAGTCAGAACAAGCTTATTGTTGTCTGCATCAACGGAAGTAATGGTTCCGTCTACAGTCTGATAACCGAAAGCGTCACCGATAGCAGAATTGTTGAGCATGTTGACAGCGATCTGTGCAAACATTGCCTTGGAGCAAGCTGCTTCGTGATCGTAGATAATACCGAGATTATCAGCAATACCCAGTTCTTCAGCTGTGGAGATGTAGTAGGTTGCCCAGTAGTTGGTGGGGTACTGTGCATTCATGATCTCAACATTGCGGACTGCAGCAGGATCAGCAGCCTTCAGTGCGAGAGCAAGTGCTTCGTCGATCTGGAGTTCACGGGTGGGTTCGAAACCGAGGTCCGTACCGACCATGATCTTACGATCAGCGACATAGTTGATGTATGCAAAGGACCACTTTGCATCTACATCAGCAAACTTGGTGGTTTCAGCTACCCAGTCCATAGACTGACCAGCAACACCAGCGACGAGCTTTGCAATAATAACTGCAGCTTCGTCTCTTCTCAGCGTGTTATTGGGGTTGTAGTTACCATTTTCATCACCCTTAACAACACCGAGTTCAGCCAGAATTTCAACTGCATCTTCGAAATCAGTAGCATCGATAGCTGCCTGATCGTTGAAAGCAGAAACGCTGACTGCACATGCGCTTACCATAAGCATAGCAAGCACGAGTGCGAGAAACTTCTTGAAATTTCTCATGTTTGGATTCCTCCTATAATATTTTTTTGTTCAGAAGACATAGATAAAACACTTTGTCCTCTGCGATTAATATGATACAATAAAATCGGAATTTTTGCAAGAGGTTTCTTTTAACTGTAACAGGTCTGTAACATTTTGCAGAGATTGTTACAGACCTGTATCATTTATTATAAGGAAAGATTACTCCGTCTTCGCCTTCACCGGTGCATCCCACGTAAACGCGGGCATGGGCTTCAGCTTAAACAGATTTCCGAAATGTCTGCGGTCGATCTTTTCCCTGATCTCCGCATCCTCGCACACACCCTCGCGGATATAGCGATCGAGCGTGGCATAGGTAAAGCCGAGGTTGTCCTCGTCTGTCTTGCCGCACAGACCGTCAATCGGCACCTTCTCGACCAGCACCTCGGGAACATTGCATTCCCGCATGACCGCCTTGACCTCCTGCACCGTCAGATGCGACAAGGGAGAGAAGTCACCCGCGGCATCGCCGTACTTGGTCGAATAGCCGACCCAGTCCTCGGAGAGGTTGCAGGTGTTGGCGACACGGCCGTTGTGCGACTGTGCGAACAGATACAGCGTCGTCATGCGCAGACGGGGACCGAGGTTCATGCGCGACTGCGCAGACATTTCCCCGCCCGTCACAGCGCTGTAGGTCGCATCCATCGCGGCATAGGCGTCCTTGATGTTGAACACATAGTGACGGATGCCCAGGTGCTTTACCAGCAGCTCGGACATATCAATATCGAACTGTTCGCCGTTGGGCATCAGAATGCCGATGACGCGGTCAGCACCGAGCGCCTCGACACACAGTGCCGCGACCGCAGAGGAATCCTTGCCGCCGGAAATACCGACGATGGCATTGCATCCGGCACCGTTTTTTTCAAACCAATCGCGGATCCACGCGACAATATCATTTTTCAGTTGTTTTGCGTCGAAGTTCATAGTCATATTCCTTTCTGCCGTATAACGGCGACAGGATAACAGTTGGAGTATATGGTAAGGGTTCGCACTTGAGCCTTCCCTAGTGAGGGAAGGTGGATTTCGGTGAAAACGCGGATGCGTTTTTATCGAAAGACGGATGAGTTGTCTGCACGGCGGTAATGCTGTACAACATAGCACAAAAACAGAAAAGTAACAAGGGAACGACTCATCCGTCAAATTTCCAATGAAATTTGACACCTTCCCTCACCAGGGAAGGCTTGGACGCGATCGCACACGTCACCTTATCCGTCCGCCGCAAGCATCACATCTGACACGCCGTCATATCCGCAAACGTTTCGCGGCGGACAGCGAGCTTGTCCTTGCCGTCCGCGATCATGACAATCGGCGGCTTGGTAATGCAGTTATAGTTGGAGGACATCGCGTAGTTGTAGGCACCCGTGACGAGCACCGCAAGGTATTCGCCGACCTCCGGCCGCGCCACCGTCAGATTCTCGCCGATCAGGTCGCCCGATTCACAGCAGCGACCGGCAACGGTGCAGGTAAAGTCCGCATCATCCGACGCACGGCTGGCGTTGACGACGGTGTAGCGGGACTGGTACAGGGCATAGCGCGGATTGTCGGTCATACCGCCGTCGATGGCAGCGTAGCTCTTGTAGCCGGTGATCGTCTTGACGTTCTGCACCTCGTACAGCGTCACGCCCGCATCGGCAACCAGGCTTCTGCCGGGCTCCATCAGAATCTGCGGCATCGGATATCCGGTTTCCTCGCAGATGGCGTGCATATGCGCACCGACAAGACGCAGGGTGTCGTCGATGTCGATATACGGGTCAGCCTCGGTATAGCGCACGCCGATACCGCCGCCGAGATTGAGGATTTCGGCAGTATAGCCGTACTTGTCGCGCAGGGAGACCATGAACGTCAGCATCAGGTCTGCCGCATCACAGAACGGTTTTTCGTCAAAGATCTGCGAGCCGATATGACAGTGGAAGCCCGCGACCTCGATGTTTGCAAGCGATCTTGCATAGCAGAAGATTTCCTCCGCCTGTCCCGTGGCAATGGCAGAGCCGAACTTGGAGTCGACCTTGCCAGTGTTGACCGCGTCAAACGTATGCGGATCAATGCCGGGCGTGATGCGCAGAAGGACGCGCTGGGTCACGCCCTTTTCCACAGCATATGCGGAGATGCGCTCCAGCTCCACTGCGTTGTCTGCGGCAAACAGACCGATACCGTTATCCATTGCATAACGGATGTCGGCGACCGTCTTTGCATTGCCGTGGAAGCAGATGTCGGCAGCATCCATGCCGGCGGACAGCGCGTTGTACAGCTCACCGGGCGACACAACGTCAACCGCCATGCCCTCTTCCTTTGCAAGCCGATAGATGCCGCGGAAGGACAGTGCTTTTGACGCATACAGCGGACGGGAGTCCGGCGTGAAATACGTCTTCATCGCGCGGTGATAGGTGCGGCACTTTTCGCGGATGCGGTCCTCATCAAGCAGGTACAGCGGGGTGCCGTACTTTTCGGCAAGCGTGACCGTGTCCGCGCCGCACAGGGTCAGGTGTCCCATTTCATTGACAGATAAATTGGAATGTAACATATTAATGTGTATCCTTATAGTTTGTAAAGTATTCAATGATCTGATCGTAGCGCTTGTTGATTGCCTTTTCGTTCTTTTCGATGTAGGATTCGACGTTGGAGTCGTTCTTCTGTACCAGCCGCGCAGGAATGTAGCCGGCACCGACGAAGCCGTCATAGATGAAGCCGATGTCAACAAAGCGCCCCTGCATGACGAGGTCAATCATTTCCAGCGTTTCCTCATCGCGCGCATACTTGTCCTTCAGCGCCGTTTCGTAGTAGACCGGAACAACCTGCTTGTAGCTTTCGGCGTTCATCGCCTCGGTGATGATACCGATAAATTCAAGATCCGATGCGGTTGTCGGGACAGCGAGGACAGGCGCAGAACCGGAGGAATAGGAGTAGTAGTTTTCCTGCGCTTCCTCCCACTTGGGCAGCGGGAGAATACCGAAATCATCCTCCATGCCGCGAATCCACGTTGCATCGCGGAACATACCGAACTGGAACACGACATTGCCTGCGGTGAAGTCCGGAAGTGCGGTTTCCTTGAACTCGGTATTGACAACACAGCCGGGATTGGTATAGAAGTCGTTGTTGAGCGCCGTGATAAATGCGGTCAGCTTTTCGGTGCGGTAGGTGATCTTCAGCTCGCCGTTTTCGACTGCCATCAGCGGGTTGTCAAATGCCCAGTAGAACATATTGACGCGGTTCATGGCATCGAGTGAAACGCCGTACAGATCGCCTGCATCCAT
>SVRM01000120.1 GCA_015064785.1 Oscillospiraceae bacterium | reverse complement strand
CGGTGCGGTAGGTGATCTTCAGCTCGCCGTTTTCGACTGCCATCAGCGGGTTGTCAAATGCCCAGTAGAACATATTGACGCGGTTCATGGCATCGAGTGAAACGCCGTACAGATCGCCTGCATCCATCGCACCGTCGAGGTTCTTGTCCTCGTAAATGTCCCGGGTCAGCGAAATCAGCGTGGGATATGTCCACTTGCCTTCCCGGACGAGCTGATAGGGATCGGGCAGATCGTAATTTTCGATCAGCTGCTTGTTGAAGTACATACAGACCGTCTGACCGTAGGACATCAGCGCATAGTCACCGATGGCAAGCGGGCAGACATCGTTGACAGAGAGGTTTTCTCTGGTCGTTGCAGCCCACCACGGACGGGTGAAGTCGATGTGCGGAATTTCGTACCAGTTCAGATAATAGTCCTCAAGGGCGAGATCCCCTGCGGTAATGGAGTGCGTCATGACAAGATCAAAAGCATCGTCGCCGGCATTGACCGCCTGAACAACAAACGCTTTGGTTGCATCACCGGTCCCCTGATTGAGATCCTCCAGCGTGATATTGAACCGTTCCTGTACGGTCAGGTTACGGCTGTAGATCGCATCATTGACAACGTCGCCGTCCTGTTCCGCAAAGGAGCCGGCATGACCGTCGTTGAGGAGACGGAAGGTGCGTCCGCCGAAATCCTTTTCGGGAAGATTGTCATTTTCGCGCAGACGCTGTGAAAAAATATCATCCTCGACAGGCTCGGTTTCAGCCGCGCTGCCGACGGTGTCCGGGGTGGTATCGGCAGTACCGGTATCATCGCCGCCGCAGGCAGTCATCGCCGCTGACATCAGAACCGATGCCAAAAACAGGGAAATCAGTCTGTTCTTCTTCATAATGTAACTCCTCTGATATTTCGTGATTACAGATCGTGTGCTCTTGCTTCCTCCGGGGTAATGGGTGCAAGATCAATGGGTGCAACATCAAATACGGTCTTGCAGCCGGTGACGCCGCGGCTGTGCATTCTGTATGCCGCACGTGCAAACGCCGCGATGACGGACGCGGTGAATTCGGGGTTGGAATCGAGCGTCAGCTTGTATTCGATGACATGGGTGTTCTCGTTCTCTGCACCGGTCTTGCCCGTGCGGATGACCGTGCCGCCGTGCGGGATGCCCATGTGCTTTTCGCGCAGCTCTTCAAGGGAGATAAAGTTGACGGTCGTATCGTAGTCGGCAAAATAGTTGGGCATCGTGACAATCGCCTGTTCAATGGCGGACTTGTCAGCACCTTCTTCTGCGACAACATAACATTCGCGGGTGTGCTTTTCGCGGGTGGTCAGGTTCGGCTGCTCGCCGGCACGGACTTTTCCCAGCGCCGCATCGACGGGAACGGTGTACTGTCTTGCATCGACGACACCGGGGATTCTGCGGATCGCATCGGAATGTCCCTGCGAGACACCGCGTCCCCAGAACGTATAGTCCGCGCCGTCCGGCAGAACGGACAGTCCGTACAGACGCGCCACGGAGAACATACCGGGGTCCCATCCGACGGAGATCATTGCAATGTGACCACTCTCGGATGATGCCGCGTCAACATTCGCAAAATGCTCGGGAATTTTTGCATGGGTATCGAAGCTGTCGATGACGTTGAAGTCACGCGCAAGGGCGGGCGTCATCGTCGGCAGATCGGTCGCCGAACCGCCGCAGATGATGAGTACATCGACCTCATCCTTATGTGCCGCCGCATCGTCCAGCGAATAGACAGGAACCGTGGGGTCAACCGTTTTGACGGTCGACGGATCGCGCCGCGAGAAAACCGCGACCAGCTTCATATCGGGATTTTTTGCCACGGCAAGCTCTGTGCCGCGGCCAAGGTTGCCGTAACCGGCAATGGCAATGCGAATCATGGTTTATTCTTCTTTCTATATTATTATCAGGATTGAATTAGAAAATCACTTTCCGGGAAACAGGTAAGGATATGCCGCGCACCAAGACCTTCTCTGGTGAGGGAAGGTGTCAAACGCACCTGTGCGTTTGACGGATGAGTCGTAATTTGGTTGCTTATATGACAAAAAGCTTGAATACAAGATGCTCATGTTCCCATTCATTGTCAAATGCTGTACGTTCCGATGGCCGCCATAACGATTCATCCGTCTTTCGCTGAAATCGCAGTGCGTTTTCAGCGAAATCCACCTTCCCTCACCAGGGAAGGCAGAGATGCCTTCGGCATCTTTGAACGAGCATATGCGTCCACCGTAATCGACATCACCGCTTTCTGTTTCGGGCGCGCAATGCACGCCACTACAAGTACAGAACCGGCAGACTTTACCTCACCTGCACGCCGCGACCAGGTCCTCCATTGTATAAAGCCCCGGTGCAGTCTGTCCTGCGACATACGCCGCCGCCATGACACCGCCGTCAGCAAAGACCGCGCGGGAATGGGCTTCATGCTTGAGGGAAATGGTTTCGTTGCCCGTGGTGATGATGACCTCATGCTCACCGACAACACCGCCCAGCCGCAGGGAGTGGATGCCCACCTCTTCTTTTCTGCGCTTGCCGTTTTCGTGGCGGCCGATGACAAAGTCGGCTTCCTCGCGGACCGCCTTGACTGCGTCGGCAAGTGCAAGCGCTGTACCGGACGGCACGTCGAGCTTCTGGTTGTGATGCTTTTCAATGATCTCAATATCGGCATCGGGGAACATACAGACCGCCGTCTTCACAAGGGAAACGAGCGTTGCAATACCGAGCGACATGTTCGCCGCACGGAACAGCGGAATCTGCTCTGCCGCCGCTGTGATCGCCGCTTTTTCCTCCTCCGTCTGACCGGTGGTCGCAAGCATCACGGGGATTTTGTGCGATACGGCATAGCCGAGCAGCGGAATGGTCGTGACATGGTTGGAAAAGTCAATGATGCAGTCGGCGGGCACGTCACAGTCGGAAATCGATGCAAAACAGGGATAGTCCGGATGCTTCTTTGCCGCATCGGCGTACAGGATATCGACGCACGCGGCAACCGTGTGACCGTTCTTTTCAACAGACGCGATCAGATTTCCGCCCATGCGTCCTGCGGCACCGTGAATGATAAAGTTCATAGCTGTCCTCCGCGCTTATGCGATAATCCCGTGGCTGCGCATCAGACCCAGCAGCTTTGCACGGTTGTCATCTTCCATCGGCGTGAGCGGCAGGCGGATATCGTCGGAGCAGTAGCCCATGGCGTGCATCGCCGCCTTGACGGGAATCGGGTTGACCTCACAGAACAGCGCATTGATGAGGGAGAGGTAGTCAAGCTGCATCCTGGCAGCACCCTGAACGTCGCCGGACAGGAACTTCTTTACCATCTGCGAGGTTTCGCCGGGGATGAGGTTGGACAGCACCGAGATGACACCCTTGCCGCCGAGGGAGAGAATCGGCACAATCTGGTCGTCATTGCCGGAGTAGACATCGAGCTTGTCGCCGACGAGCGCGATTGTTTCTGCAATCTTGGAGATATCGCCGTTGGCCTCCTTGATGGCAGCGATCATCGGATGATCGGCAAGCGCGGCATAGGTTGCCGGCTGAATCGCAACACCGGTACGGGAGGGGACGTTGTACAGCACGAGGGGCTTTGTCGATGCGTCTGCAATCGCCTCATACATTTTGACAAGACCCTTTTGGGTTGCCTTGTTGTAGTAGGGGGTCACGACGAGCATCGCGTCGTAGCCGATGTCACAGGCAAACTTTGTCAGATCGATGGCGTAAGCGGTATCGTTGGAGCCGGTGCCCGCGATCATCGGCACACGTCCTGCGGCACGCTTGACCGCGTAGTCCAGCACTTCGCGATGCTCTTCGTCCGTCAGCGTAGAGCCTTCACCGGTTGTACCGGCGATGACCAGCGCGTCGATGCCGGCATCAATCTGCCAGTCGATCAGACGACCGAAGTTTTCGTAATCGACACCGTCGGGGGTAAGGGGGGTAATCAGCGCGGTAGCGGCGCCTTCAAAAATGGTCTTGGTTTTCATGTGTGTATATCCTTTCTTCTATCCGATTCTGTTTACAGCCTTCAAAAGAAATGACAGCCGCGGTGCGTCGGAACGCCGGCTGTCAGAACAATCTGATACAAATACCGCAATCCGGGACGCATACCCGATACCTGCGGTGCAGAATCAGTTTTCGATAGCACTCCAAACATTCCGTTTGACAGTCCTGCCGATGTTCTCGACAGACCCAGTACGGTTTCCCGCAAAACCGCCTTCGGCAGCCATCCCTTTCCATCGCCTCCACACATCCGCGGAAGATGTGGCGAAGAAGCCATGTACTTTTGATAAGCCGCGCCTCTATCATTTACTTTAGCATATAGTATAGCACAAGATGAATATCTTGTCAATAGATAATAAGAAAGAAAATGCATTTTATGCATAAATTTACGCATTGGTTTTACAGGGACAGGCGTCCTGTCAACGGTCTCGGTGATATGCACAACACCTTGTAGGGACAGGTGTCCCCGACTGTCCCCGTTTCCAATGTAACCAAGGGGTTGTTGCATTTGAAAAATCATTGAGCAAATGATAACTCCCTCAGTCAAAAAAAGACGCAGAAGCGTCTTTTTTTGCCAGCTCCTGGCATCAATCCCTGGATTGATGCGTTAGAGGGAGCCTAAAATAAGCCTCCCTCTGCCGAGGGAGGTGGCTCACCTTCGGTGAGCCGGAGGGAGTTTTTGACACATTGATCTAAGTGCAACAGCCCGTACATACATTCCGCAAAAGTACATTGATAATCATACATCAATGCCCCAACCTGCGGCAATTTTTCATATAAATTTTCGGAGTAAACCGTCCGATGTCACAGCATCCGGTACAGTGCTGCCGCCAGCTCTGCCGCACCGCGCACATCACCCTCGACGGACGGATGCCCGACAGCACCGACCTCGCCGCGCTCCCATGCAATCGGCGCAACGGGCAGATAAGTAAACGCATCCTCGGTTCCGACAAGTTCGGTTTCCAGCGCACGCAGAACACCGTCATAGTACAGTCCCATCAGACCGTAGCACCAGACGAGCTTGGCACGCGGATAGTGTGCGCGCAGATCGTGCAGGAATGCCTTTGCACCGGCAGAAAACTCCTCATATGTGACACCGCCGCCGCAGTCGTTGGTGCCGGCGTTGATGACCACAATGTCCGCGTCATCGGGATAGGCATGTGCGGTCTGTAAATGACGCGACTGCCAGCCGAAGAACGTCGGAATCGGGATACCGGTATTGCCGCCGCAGTCACGTACAATGCCCTGTCCGGAGATCGAAACAAGTTCGGCATCCGCACCGAGCAGCGCGGCACACCGCCATGCATAGGCTTCGGTCGGATCCTGCTCTGAGGTCAGGTAGGGAGAGGTCGTCTCACCGGTGTTGCCGAAGCCGCAGGTGATCGAGTCACCGAAGAAAACAATGCGGCGCGATTTTCCCGCAGGCGGCGGCAGAAGCGCAGGTTCCCCGGACGTGTCGGCACAGGCAAGGCGCAGACCGGTGCAGTACAGCGGTACCGCACCCTCGGACAGACGCAGAACGGTCAGCGTATGACTGCCCTCTGTCATCGGAACAACGATGCGCGTGCAGTCGCCGCCGAGTGCATGAATCTGCTTGACACCGTCGACATAAACGGCGATATAAACCGGTTGTTCGGCATGGTACGGCGCAAAATCAAGCACTGCCAAAGCAGCTTTGACATGGACGGAAAAGCCGCAGGCGCTCCAGTCACACAGAATGCCGTCATCGGTTAAGGAAATCCGTCCCATCTGCTTGCAGGATGAAAATAGTTCGTTTGGGATAAGGTTCAGGAATTGCATATATTTTTTATAGACTTTCGCACGGAAAGTATCCTTTCTGACTTCATTTTTGCGGTATGGAATCGGGAGGTGTGAAGCTGTGCTGTCAAGCCTCCGGATTTGAGGATAGTTGCGATACGCAGACGCGGCTCTGCTTCTGTAGGGGCGATTCACGAATCGCCCGAAATATGGAATATGATGATGGAATACGCAGACGCTTCCCACACCCCGTAGGGCGGGGGCTTGTCTCCCGCCGCACATAGAGGTTCAATGCAGATAACGGGATACGCAGACCGATACAGGGACAGTCGAGGACAACGCCTGACGTGACAAATACCTTGCCACCGGGACAGTCGGGGACGCCTGTCCCTACAGGAGCAGAACGAAAGGAATCGAATGAATTTACTGCTCAACCTCGTTCTTATTCCAGCCGGAGGACAAATAATCACCCTCGGTGTCATAGAGCCGGCGCAGAATCGCTGCTGCCTCCGTTGACGGACAGCCGGTGGGAGATGCTGCCTCGCTCCACAGACAGTTTGCGGCATACGGGAAGCGCGGCAAAAAGCCCGGCAGGTGATGCCATGTCGTCAGCATCACACCCATTGCACCGAGCCGCTTAGCATCGGAGGACAGCGAGCGGATGTTTTCCGGATCGTCCCACGGACAGACCAGCGTATCAAAGCCGCGGTCAAGGAAAATCTGCGTGGAACCGTTCTGCTCATGCTTATAATGGTATTCCCAGTCGGCGATGATGACGCGGCGGTCGATCAGATCCAGTGCCGGTGCGGTATTGTGGCTCTGCGCATTGGCAACCGGCTTCAGCGGCGAATCCGCAAAATCGCGGCTGTCCAGCAGCTCGTCGTGCCAGATGATCGGACGGCGTCCGTGGGCGCAGACGTCCTCTGTCAGCTCGTTGATGTATTCGGCAAGCAGCTCATACGGCTTGCGGGTACGGCATTTCGGGCAGGTTGCAAACGAATATGCCTCATCAAAACCGAGGTGGAAATAGCCGCCGTCGCCGCACAGATCGTACAGCTCCTCCCGCATCTCGGACAGCAGCTTCTTTGTATCGGGATTCGACAGACACCATGTCCAGCCGTCCGGCTCAAAAAGGAGCGTATGCCGCAGGTCGGCATTGAGCAGCGTATGCCGTCCCATGCCCGCACGCGAGGACGATGCGTGCCCGAAATGGTTGATCATCGGGATGACCTCCATGCCCCAGCTGCGGATGGCATCGACCAGCGACGCGACCTGCGCACGGGTAAAGGAATACTCCCGCCATGCCATTTCCGGCAGACACTCGTAGGGATACGTTCCCCAGAACTCCAGCACCACGTGCGTGAACTTCAGAAAGCCCGCCATGTGGATCGCCTTTTCGATTGTGGCATACGCGGAATCCGGGAAGATGCACAGGTGCACCGAGCGGAACCCGACAGCGGGTGCATCACAGATTTCCGTTTCGGCAAGGAAAAAGGATTCCGTTCCGTCCCCGAGATTTTCGGGAACAATCATCTGTACCAGCGTAGAAAAGCCCTCCATCAGCGCCTTTTCGTTTTCGGCACACAGGGTCATGCCGCCTTTGTCGGAGAGGATGACATACCGCGCACCCGGCTGCAGGGATGCTGCCGGCGGATTGTCGCCGAGCGATGCGGTAATCACACCGTCATTCTGCGGACGCAGAAGATACGGAACCGCAAGCTCCAGCGTTCCGGCGGTACAGGTAAAGCGGTGCCACAGCGCGCGCATACGGCGGCCGAGGCTTTCTTTGATCGGTACTGACAGCATCAGCGTCACGGACGCGCCGAAGCGATAGCCGCAGTCGTTGTTTTCACGCAGTGTGCGCGGTGTCGGATAACAGTTTTGTAAATACATATCGGGGACTCCTTTCTATATATGCCTCCCTCATCGAGGCAATGCTGTCAACTTAACAGTTTCCAGCATTGCAGTGAAATATTTCGTCTGCGACGAAATGTGAAATCTTGCTGTCGCAAGGTGAAATTCGCACTTCGTGCGCGTGAAATTTTTCGCTTTCAGCGAAAAGTTTCAAGTTACTTTACACATTTCGCCCGGCGGGCGAAATATTTCACCCGACAACGTCGGATTTCACCGCGAAGCGATTTCACATTCACGCTTCAGCGGGAATATTTCACTGCTGTCAACGCTTAAGTTGACAGCATTACCCTCATCGAGGGAGTGGGACCGCGAAGCAGTGGAGGGAGTAACATTGGCACAGCAGCAGGGTCTATGACGGTATACGCCCTCGGTCGGCTGAGAATCCGGCTGACAGCGCCCTTGAACGCATCAGCCAAAGCCGATGCAGACAGCCTTCTCATTCACACATAGCATACCATATTTTCCTTCAAAAATCAACTGCTTTTCCGAATTTTTCACACCCTGAAAATTTTTTCAAAAAAGGTTGCAATACCGATGAAAACATGGTATAATTAGATATTCATATTTATTTCATACCCAAAAGGAGTACAACAAACATGGAAGCAAAAATTCTCGCCACGGTCGGCACAAAGACCATTACGGAAGCGGATGTCGATGCATTTATCATGCAGCTCGGTCAGCGCGGTCAGGCATATCAGAACCCGCAGGGCAGAGCAATGGTGCTCGAGCAGCTGATCAACAAGGCACTGCTGGTGCTGGATGCGACCCGCAACCTCTATGAGCGCGATCCCGAATTCAAGGCAGAGCTTGCACGTGTCAAGGAAGACCTGCTCGCCAACTACGCTGTTGAGAAGGCTGTCCGCGATGTCCGTGTCAACGACGCTGACGTTGAGGCATACTACAACGAAAACAAGGCACAGTTCGTGCAGGGTCCGACCGTCAACGCAAGCCACATTCTCGTCGATTCCGAGGAAAAGGCAAACGAAATCCTCGCAAAGATCAACGCAGGTGAAAT
>SVRM01000119.1 GCA_015064785.1 Oscillospiraceae bacterium | reverse complement strand
TGAAGAAATGCAATGCATTTCTTCGGATGGCGTCCCTTCGGTCGCTTTGAAGGAGTCTTTTTGGGCGGGAGACCCGCCCAAGCGACGCAATTTGTTTATATATCGCCCATTGGGCGATAAAGGTAGGCAATTTTGCAATTGCCTAAACTAAAATCACGCAAAGGAGGTCGTGTTGTGCGCCGTTATCTGTTTTGTCTGCTTTTGCTGCTCCTCACCGTAATGCTGTGTGCATGTCATACTGCCGAGGACCATCTGTCCGCGGACATCGCCGAATGCATTGCATCATCCGAAACAGCACTTTTCGGCATTCCCATCTGTACCAAAGAACAGGCGGCACAGCTGAAACAGGCGCGCCGTGCCTCAGAGGTCCTGCCAAAGATCGTGTCAATGGCAGACGCATCCGGTCCGCAGCATGAGCTTCCGCTGGCACAGAACGAAACCACGCCAACCTACTATCTGCCGCTGAACATGGAGACGTCCGACTGGGACAGCATTATCCTGTCCTCCGATTCCGCGCTGTTCCTCGTCACCGAGCAGACGCCTCCGTCCAAAGCAGATGCACTGAAAAACGGGCATCGGTTCCGTCTTCTGATCTGCGGAGCGCAGTTCTATTCCGAAGCCGGACTGGTCTGTACCGGTCTGCCCGTGCTGAAAATTGATCTGTACAACCCGGACAGCGGAAAAATCACCGCATCCACGGCGGTTCAGCGCGATCCGGTCTCTCCGATGTATTTTTCCTATTACGATGCCTGTGATCCCATCACCGGACGTTCCGCTTCCGCCAAAAGCGCCGGAAAAATCCGGACACGCGGCGGCACCAGTGCCAAATACGACAAGCACAGCTTCAAATTTTCCCTGTACAACGATATCACCTGCATGGATCCGAAAAACCTCTCCCTCTGCGGACTGCGGCGCGACGACGACTGGATTCTCAACGCCATGTACCAGGAGGAAACGAAAGTCCGCGATATGCTGGCTTATGACCTTTGGGAGGACATCGGCATCGATCACTACGAAGACGGAACCGTTCTCGGTACACGGATGCGCTATGTCGAGGTCATCCTCGGCGGCAAATACTGGGGCCTGTACGGCCTGTGTGAGCCGGAGGACGCAAAACAGTTCGGCATATCCGAAACTGCACCGGGATCGGTCTATAAGGTCGGTTCGTGGGTCGTTCCGAAGGTAGAAGAGCTGCGCCGGGCGATCATTGCCGATCATGCGCAAGTAGCGGAAGTCGAGGTCAAATATCCCGAGGTTGTACCGGAAACATCCCGCGATGCATGGAAGCCATTCCTCGATTATGTTGAAATCACTTACGAGTCCTCCGACTTTACATTTTCACAGCAGATTGATGATATCATGGACGAGGACAACCTCGCCGATATGTGGATTTTTCTCAACGTGATTGCCGGACGCGACAATCGCTGGAAAAACCTGTATCTCGCCTGCCGTGCAGATGACGGAAAGCTCGTCATGGCACCGTGGGACTGCGATATCTCCTTCGGTTTGAACTGGGAAGACGGCGACCACGAATCCCTGCATCTCTACCATGAGCCGTATTCCTTCTATGAAATTCAGGACATGCCGATTTTTGATCGGTATCTGGAATTGAACGTCAACAATTTCAGACAGACACTGACCGATCGCTGGACAGAACTGCGGGAAGGGTGGCTGAGTGCGGAGGAAATCATCCGCCGTGCGCACGCCTTCCGTACCCAACTGGAGGATTCCGGTGCGCTCAGCCGCAACCGAAAAAAGTGGCCCAAGAGCGGCGATGTTCAGGATATCTCCTACATCGAAGAATTCGTCAGCTTCCGCATTCCGCATCTGGATGCATACATCGCATCGCTGTCGGAGGACACATAACACGGAAGCGTACTGTTCCAGGCAAATTGACACAGCAGGCGATCCGCCTCCATTGCCGGAAGTGCCAGCAGACACCATGCGGCGGTGTAGGGAATGCAGATCTGCCCAAGCACATTCATCGGCATGGACGAATAGTCCCAGACGGACAGATTCAGACAGCGGTTGACAAGGACACCGCAAAGGAACTCAAACAGCGTGATGACCCCGGCACAAAGCAGCATTTTCTTTGCGGCAATGTCACGGGAAAACGTCCGACGGATCCCGCCGATGCACAAAAAGCAGATCCCGCCGAGCAAAAACATACTCACGTGCGTGTACCCGCGAAACAAAACCTCCACAAGACCGTATAAAAAACCGCCGAACAGTATGGCGGACAGATAAAAAGCAAAACGGCGCATATCCAAAATTCCTCCGGTTTTCTGATTTCTGACAGATTCAGTCTGCACCGTGCGGAACCGGACTATGCGCGTTTTTCCGCAAAAATCACAGCTTCCCGGGGCGGCATTTTCCGATGATCGGAGCATACCGCTCCACTCTTCTGCAATCCACCAAAAATACATACGATTTCCGTCGTTTTTTCTCTGTTTGTCCACTTGACAAAAGGGCAGTTTTTCGTGTATAATATATAAGTAACAGATCGAACTTCCCTCAACTGACGGAATCATATTATTCGAGAGGATTTATGTGTGAGTGTACACACGGAAGCGGGAAGCATATTTTTTATTGTCGTCCGTCTGGGCAGTCCGATGTTCTACAGCATAGGACTGCCCTTTTCTATTTTCGACAAAACAACAAACCGAAAGGCTGGTATTGATTATGGCTATGAAAAAAGCAGCAATTATTATGGGAAGCGACAGCGATCTGCCTGTCGTCGAAAAAGCATTCTCCGTTTTTGAAGAATTCGGCGTACCGTATGAGGTACATGTCTACTCCGCACATAGAACACCGGCAGAGGCAAGAGCATTCGTGACCGGCGCACGTGAAAACGGCTTCGGTGTCATCATCGCGGCAGCAGGCAAGGCAGCGCACCTCGCCGGTGCTATGGCAGCAGGTACTACCCTTCCCGTCATCGGCATTCCGGTCAAGTCCTCTACCCTCGACGGACTGGATGCACTGCTCTCCACCGTACAGATGCCCTCCGGGATTCCGGTTGCAACCGTAGCCATTGACGGAGCAGCAAATGCGGCACTGCTCGCTGTTCAGATGCTCTCCATCGAAAACAAGGAGCTGGCAGACAAGCTCGATGCTTCCCGTGCCAAGGCGGCAGAAAAGGTACTCGCCGCAAACCGTGCTCTTGAGGAAAAATACAATCACTGATCCCTGACAGGAAAGGAAAGATACACATATGGGTGGTTTTTTTGGTGCAGTCTGCAATGAAGATGCGGTCACAGATGTATTCTTCGGCGTAGACTATCATTCCCATCTCGGTACCAGACGCGGCGGTATGGCCTGCGTCAACGACGAAATCGGTTTTCAGCGGTATATTCATTCCATCGAAAATTCGCCGTTCCGTACCAAATTTGAAGACGATATCACAAAAATGCAGGGACGCTCCTGCATCGGCTGTATCAGTGACTCCGATCCGCAGCCGATTCTGATCCGATCCAATCTCGGCGTATATGCCATCGCCGTTGTCGGCGTTGTCTCCAATGCCGATGCGCTGATCAAGCAGTATCTTGCCTTCTCCGGCGGTCATTTCACAGCGATGACCTCGGGCAAAATCAATACCATTGAGCTTGTATCCGCGCTGATCAATCAAAAGAGTTCCTTTGAGGAAGGCATCCGTTTTGCACACGATATGATCGAGGGGACCGCATCGATTCTGATTCTCCGCGAAGACGGTTCGCTGATCGCCGCACGTGACCGCTGGGGTCGTCTGCCGCTGATCATCGGCCGAAAAGAGCCGACGGAGGACAATCCCTCCTACGGACACTGCGCAACCTTTGAGGACTTTGCCATGCGCAAGCTCGATTATGTCTTTGAGCGCGAGCTCGGTCCGGGCGAGATCGTCCGCATCACCGCAGATGAAATCACACAGCTCGCACCGCCGCGGAAGGAAAAGCGTATCTGCGCATTCCTCTGGACCTACTACGGCTACCCGAATGCCGTGTATGAAGGCATCAATGTTGAAGCCATGCGTATGAAAAACGGTCAGATTATGGCGCGTGCAGACAAAGCAGACGGCGTTGCACAGGATATCGATTATGTTGCCGGTATGCCGGACTCCGGTGTACCGCACGCCATTGGCTATGCAAACGAAAGCCATATTCCGTATGCGCGTCCGTTTGTCAAATATACCCCGACCTGGCCGCGCAGCTTCATGCCGACCAATCAGTCCATGCGCAATAAGATTGCGAAAATGAAACAGATCCCCGTCCACGCCCTGATTGAAGATAAAAAACTGCTGTTTGTCGATGACTCCATCGTCCGCGGCACACAGATCCGTGAAACCGTTGACTTTTTGTATGACAATGGTGCCAAGGAAGTTCACATCCGTTCCGCCTGCCCGCCGATCATGTTCGGCTGTAAGTTCTTAAACTTCTCCCGCAGCAACTCCGATATGGAGCTGATCGCACGAAAGACCATTCAGGAATTGGAGGGCGATGAGGGACACAAGTATATCGCCGAATATTCCGATGCTTCCACCGAACGCGGCAAGAAACTGCGTGCAGCAATGGCACAGAAGTTCAAGCTGACCTCTCTGCAGTTCCAGTCGGTTGAGGGTGTCATTGAAGCCATCGGTCTTCCCGCCGATCAGATCTGTACCTACTGTTGGACAGGCAAAGACTAACATCATTCAGAGAGGAGAGCTCCCCTCCATGAACAATACATCGTCTCAAAAAAACAGAGCGGATGCCGGTGCGGATCGCCTGACACCCTCTGTACCGCAATATTTTTCGTGGGTCAACAACACCAATGAAGGCTCGACGGAAGAACAGACGCACATCAATCTGAACTTTTTCGATTATCTGCGCCGTACCTACAGCATGGAAATCAAAATCTATGCATGGGATGCCGGCAACTATGACGGCTCCGCCAACGGCTACGGGGACGAAAACAGCGAAAAGTTCCGCACCCAGTATCCGCGCGGTTATGCACCGATTGCCGAACACGCCGCCGCGCTTGGCATCCGCATGGGGCTTTGGGGCGGTCCCGACGGCTTTGGCAACACCCCCGAGGAGGAGGAAAAGCGGTATACCTTCTATGCCGATCTCTGCCGCAAATACCACTTTGCACTGTTCAAATTAGACGGTGTCTGCGGTCAGCTTCGCCCGGAAAAAGCACCGGTATTTGCCAGCCTGCTGCGCGAATGCCGCAAGTATTCCCCCGATCTGATCGTCCTCAATCACAGACTGCCGCTCTATGAGGCAGAACCGCATATCACCACCTTTCTGTGGCAGGGTGCGGAAACGTATGTCGACGTTCACTCCGCAAACGCCGGAACCGGTGTACATCATCGCTGCTTCATCTTCGACCGCGGACTGCCGGACAACCTGGAACGTCTGGCGGAAGACCACGGCGTCTGCATCTCCTCCTGCCCCGATTACTTTGACGATGACCTGATTTATCAGGCATTCGGGCGCTGCATGATTCTCGCCCCGGAAATCTACGGCAATCCGTGGTTTCTGCGTGACGAAGAATATGCGCGTCTGGCTTATATTTTCAATCTGCACAAGCAGGCCGCACCGATTCTGGTCAACGGTCTGAAATTGCCCGAAACCCTGGGTGTCACAACCGACAAAGACGGCAAACCGATACCCGGTGCCAATCCGGTTTCCCGCGGTACCGATTCCCACCGATTTGTTGTCACGGGCAACAACACCTGGGACGTTCACACCGTAGAAATTCCGCTGGATGAAACCATCGGCTTGAAGCTGCCCAAAGGTTCCTCCGTCCGCGTGGTATCGCACCATCCGACCACAGAAATCCTCGGTGATTTCCATGTCGGTGATACCGTCAGCATCTCCCTGATGCCGTTCCGCGCACACCTTCTGGAAATTGCGCCGCAGGATGAGCTGTACCCCATGCCGACACTGCCCGCAAAGCCGATTCAGCCGCCGCGCCTGCTCGGTACAATGACCGAAACCGCAGCCAGGGACAACGCTGATTTGCTGCGTGAAACAGCGATCTTCGGCATCGACAACGATTCTCTGGAAGCACGTGCGATTCGCCGTTCGGGCGAAACAGGCATCCCCGAGGTACAGGCAGCCCGCGATGCGTTCTTCTCGCAGAAGACGTATCTTGCACGCGGATGTGAGGGCAGATTTGCCTTTGACGGCAATCCCCAGACATTTTTTGACGGTTATTCCCGCTTTTACTCCGGCGGTCTGCGAACAAACGGCGGCTGTCTGCGCGTCGATTTCGGCGCACTGTATGACGCAGATACCGTGGAGATCGAATGCTTCTCCATTGACATACCCGTCACCGAGGTATTGGCACAGAATATCCCGACCTCAGGCTGTCATTCCGCCGATCTCGGCACATGGACGACATCCGGCCGAGCAGATGTCACCGTGCTTGATGACACCTGTACCGCACCCGTTGTCACCTCAAACGTCCACACCATATATGAGGTCCGGGGCAAACGCCTTTCCGTCCGCTATCCGGTCGGCGCACTGCGGTATTTTCTGCTGCCCGAACCGATGGACCGCATCTATGCAATCCGCCTGTACAAGAACGGCACCCAGCTGCGTCTGACCAATCCGCACGTCAACAACCTGCAATCGCCGCCGGCATACCTGACGGTCAACACCTGCAAAACGCTGACAGTCACGCTGCCCGACATTCACGAAGGTCAGTACCTCGCGCTTGCGGCGGACGGCTTCTGCGGCGACAATGCACTCTGGTGTACTGCGGAAATCGATGGCACATACCACGCATTCCCCGACCGCGCCTCCTCGTATCAGGCAAACATCTGGGAGCATTACGTCACGCGCGGCAAAACCGACAATTATACCTACTACCTGCCGCTGGACGCATCTATGTCCGGCAAAACCGTCACCCTGTACGCGCTGTTCTGCGACTGTGACAATCCTGAAAACAGACCGATGGCAGACTGCCGCGTCTGGCTCTGCGATGCCCCGTAAACCCATTATGTCAGTGATCCCATTTCCATATATAATAATACTATGAAAGGAAGTCACGGACACCCGTGACGCAGAAGACAACATGCATAACAATTCCAAATCCGAATCCTACGCAGCTGCCGGTGTAGATATCACCGCCGGTTACCGTGCCGTTGAGCTGATGAAGGCGCACATTGCACGCACCAAGAACGAAGGCTGTCTTGACGATGTCGGCGGCTTCGGCGGCTGCTTCGGTCTGCCGATTGCCGGCATGGAAGAACCGGTTCTCGTCTCCGGTACCGACGGCTGCGGCACTAAGGTCAAGATGGCAATTCTCATGGACAAGCATGATACCATCGGTATCGATGCGGTTGCCATGTGCGTCAACGATATCATCTGCTGCGGTGCACGTCCGCTGTTCTTCCTTGACTATATCGCGTGCGGCAAGAACATTCCCGAAAAGATCGCTTCCATCGTCGGCGGCGTTGCTGAGGGCTGTGTCCAGTCCGGCGCGGCACTCATCGGCGGCGAAACGGCAGAGCATCCGGGGCTTATGCCGGAAGACGATTACGACCTGGCTGGCTTTGCGGTCGGTATCGTCGACAAGAAGAAGATTCTCGACAACACCCGTATGACAGAGGGTGACGTTGTCATCGCACTTCCCTCCACCGGTATCCATTCCAACGGCTTCTCCCTTGTCCGCAAGGTTTTCGACATCGACCACAACCCCGACAATCTCTATGTTCCGTGTGAAGCACTCGGCGGCAAGTCCATCGCAGAAACCCTGCTCACGCCTACCCGCATTTATGTCAAGAGCGTTCTTGCTCTGCTGGAAAAGGTTGACGTCAAGGGTATTTCCCACATCACCGGCGGCGGCTTCTACGAAAACATCCCGCGCTCCATTCCGGACGGTCTGTGCGCAAAGATTGACAAGTCTGCGGTCCGCGTTCTCCCGATCTTCGATCTCATCATGAAGACCGGCAATATCCCGGAGCGCGACATGTTCAACACGTTCAACATGGGTGTCGGCATGAGCATCGTTGTTCCCGCAAACGAGGTTGACACCGCACTCGAAATTCTCCGTGCCAACGGTGAGGATGCCTATGTCATCGGCGAAATCATCGCAGGCGACGAAAAGATCATCCTCGAATAATCAAAGGAGAACCACATGACAAAGAAACGCATTGCCGTGCTGGTTTCCGGCGGCGGCACGAATTTACAGGCGCTGATTGATGCACAGAAATGCGGTGCGCTCGGAAACGGCGAAATCGCATTGGTTCTGTCCTCCAAGCCCGAGGTTTACGCGCTGGAACGTGCGGCGAACAACAACATTCCCTCCGTGGTTCTTGCCCGCCGGGAATACGCCGATATCGCATCCTATTCCCGTGCGCTGACCGATACGCTTATAGAAAACAACATCGACCTCGTCGTGCTGGCAGGCTTCCTCACCATCTTCGACGAGCAGGTGTACGAGGCATTCACCAACAAAATTCTCAACGTCCACCCGGCACTGATTCCCTCCTTCTGCGGCAAGGGCTTCTACGGACTGCACGTCCACGAAGCAGCGCTGGAAAAGGGTGTCCGCATCTCCGGTGCCACCGTACACATCGTCACGCCCGAATGCGACGCAGGTCCCATCGTTTTACAAAAAGCCGTAGAAGTCAAACAGGATGACACCCCTGAAACCCTGCAGCGCCGCATCATGGAGGAAGCCGAATGGAAAATCCTTCCTGCGGCTGTCAGACTGTTCTGTGACGATCAGATTACCGTTGAAAACAACAAGGTTTATATAAAAGGAGAATGACATG
>SVRM01000118.1 GCA_015064785.1 Oscillospiraceae bacterium | reverse complement strand
TTCACGCGTTACTCACCCGTCCGCCACTGATCCATACCCGAAGGTACTTCACCGTTCGACTTGAATGTGTTATGCACGCCGCCAGCGTTCATCCTGAGCCAGGATCAAACTCTCGAATGTTGGTATTCAAAGGACAAACTTGTTTGTCCGTTCAATCATCCGAGCTATGATTTAGCTCTCTTACTTTGTTAGAGTGCGATTTTTTCATCGCTTAAAAAAGGAATTGTCGAGATTCCTGAAAGACAATTTCTCATCTCTCATTCATTCGTACAATCTTTCGTCTGTTGTTCAATTTTCAAGGATCATCGGCTGATGATTTGAAGCACTCACTTGCACTTCTCGTCGACAGCTTATATATTATATCACACTCGTTCTTTTTTGTCAAGAGCTTTTTGAAATATTTTTCAAAATTTCTTGATTTTGTTTCACAGAAACAGATCAGAACTTGATGTAACTTACTTATTATACCACATCTTCCACAACTTGTCAACGCCTTATTCAATTTTTCCAAAAATATTTTCAAGAAATCTTGTCAAACACAGCTGAACGTGCTATACTTTAGAAAAAGCCGTAAAACAGGAGGACATTATGCGTATTCATTCATCCATCGAAACTTTAGTCGGCGGCACGCCGCTCGTCCGTTTGGCAGGTGTCTGCCGGAAAACCGGAATCACGGCTGCACTGACCGCCAAACTCGAAAGCCATAATCCCGCAGGAAGCGCCAAGGACCGCATCGCACGGGAGATGATCCGCACCGCCGAAGAATCCGGCACACTCAAACCGGGTGCCGCAATCATCGAACCCACCTCCGGCAACACCGGTATCGGGCTTGCTGCCATTGGTGCCGCACGCGGATACCGCGTCATTCTAACCATGCCCGATACCATGAGCCGCGAACGGATCGATCTGCTTCGCGCATACGGCGCACAGGTCATTCTGACGCCCGGTAAGGACGGCATGACCGGCGCCATTGCCAAAGCCGAAGAACTGCACGCATCCATTCCCGGCAGTATCATCGCCGGTCAGTTTGACAATCCCGCCAATCCCGCCGCACACTATAAAACAACAGGTCCCGAGATTTGGAAGGACACCGACGGAACGGTCGATATTTTTGTTGCCGGTGTCGGCACAGGCGGAACCCTCTCCGGCACCGGACGATATCTGAAAGAGCAGAATCCCGCCATTCAGATCATCGCCGTTGAACCCTATGACAGCCCACTTCTGTCCGGCGGCAGCGCAGGACCGCACAAATTACAGGGGATCGGCGCGAATTTCATCCCCGCCAATCTCGACCGCGAAATTTACGACGAAGTTATCACCGTCAAAACAGAAGAAGCCTTCGCCGCGGCCAAGCTCCTTGCCCATAACGACGGCATCCTCGCCGGCATTTCCTCAGGCGCGGCACTCCATGCCGCAATGACCGTTGCAAGCCGACCGGAAAACGCCGACAAAACGATCGTCGTTCTTCTGCCGGATACCGGCGACAGATATCTGTCCACAGGATTGTTTGATGATTAACAGAAATGATTCACCCCTGAACATCGGATTAACGTATGTTCAGGGGTGGTCTGCTGTTTGGAATCAGTCTTTGCTTTGATATTTTTGCAGAAGCTGCAAAAGCTCCATATTGAAATACTCGTAGCCGGCATATTCTACTGTTGTTTTTCCCGCGATTACATTGTTATCGCAAGCAATCAGCCACCAGTCGTTAGACCACCAGCCAAAACCGTATTTTTCATAGGTTTTCAGCAAATCCTCATAGTATGCCGACAGTGCATCCCATGTCGCACCACTGAAGGTACCACGTTCAAAGCGAATGATGCAATTTGCATCAAATTTGCTGATCTCGCTTGCCCATTTGTTTACGGTATCAGCAGACGCCTCGTTCCAGACATGCTCGGAGGAATAGGTCAAATCCTCATGGATCGTGATATTCCAGCCATTATCATAATCATTCGGCGCAAGCATCACACCCGAAGAAGTGCGCTTTGCTACACCTTCTTTTTCCTCAAGCCCAAGATAGACATCATACGCCTGCGCATAATACCATCGCTCCCGCGCATATTCATCGGGCAGTGTCAGATAGATGCCGCAGAATTCCACACCGTTTTCTCTGGAAACAACGATCTCATCGACTGCATGTTCAAGGGTAATGCTGATGCACTTATCGCTTTCGGCATAAGGATAAAAGCCGGAAAGGCGTTCTCCCACCGCATATTCCTGCGCGGTCAGATATTCGCTGTAAAGGCGCTTGCCATCCGCGGTGATATCAAGCATACCTTCTGCATGTGCGCGTTCCAGATAAAAGTCAATCTTTGTTCCGACAGGCAGACAGCCGTTCAGTGTCAGGTCATGATCGCTGTCAATGCGTGTTGCAACCGAGTAAATGTAGTTCGGATACGGCTGCAGATCAAGGCTGCGATTCATATTGTCAATATGCTTCCCCTCTGTCATCGTCATGCAAGCATAAACATATGCAACCTCGCAGAAATTATAGGAAATGATGACATTACCCTTGCTGTCAGCCACAGCTTTGGCAGGCGTACTTTCCAAAATGATTCCGTCATAGCCGTTATTTGGTGTCGGTTCATAGATAACGAGACGATCAGGATCCTCCTCGCGAATAGCATCAATCGCCCGACCAAGGAATGCAGCAGTATCCTCCGGTCCGTATTCCGGAGCAGGCAATCCCGTACTGCGGTTGAAATTCAGTGCCTCCCAAAACGGTGTCAGCGAAAGATTGTAATTGGGAATATCCTTGTAACGCGCAGCAAGCGTTCTGTAGATATGAAGCGTCTGCTCCTGCTTTTCGGGATTGATAAACAGGTCAAGGTCGGCCCACGACTCCCAATTCGTACTTGCATCCGCATTGGTCACATTGCGTCCCGGGATTTCCGTCAGCAGAATGTTCAGATGCACATCATTTTCAATCGCCGCCGCCACCAATCTGTCCAGCTCCGCAAACTGCACAAGATCGGCAGTCTCGGCATCACGGCTGAACAGCGTTTCATAATGAATCAACACACGTGCAGAGTTGAAGCCCCATTCCGCCAAAAGCTCGATTTCTCTTGTTGAGGCACCAAACCCGTTGGGAGCGCCGTAACCAAGGACAAAGCCGGTCCAGCGCGGATGATCCTCGGATGTTACAATCGGATTGGCGTTTGCCTTTGCAAGCAGCTCCTCGGTGATAATATAATTGTACGCTGTATCCGCAGGCGGCGGCGCAATCTCCACGATACATACCGCCCGCAGAATCGCCAGCAGCGCATCGGCATACGATGCATTGTCCTCCCGATGGAAGGATCTCTCCTCTGCATCAAAGGCAAGCGGATATTCGCCGTCCAGAAGACAAGCACGGCTGATGTTGCAGAACTGTGCCGCAGTAGCGTAATGGTCCTCGCCCCAGTCCTGAATAATAAACGGCGGAATCTCGCCGAACAGCTCCCACACGGGCGCAATATCGCCCTCCGTTGCGATCATCTCGGGTCTGCTGCGGTCAAGCATCGGCGTAATATACCCATAATCCCCGCCGATATACCACTGTGCAAGATACAGCGCGGCAAGCATGTCATAACGGTTCAAAGGCTCCGCGCTCTCCCGCAGAACAGGATACATCGTCTTCCATGCATCCAGCTTCTCCGGCGCGGCATATTCCACCATGCTGTCCAGCAGTCCCATCATTTCCGTACCGGAAACGGTTGGATTGAGCGCCTTCTCCGTGGAAAGTCCAATCGCATCGATATATGAGGAAAAGACATCGAGTGCCGCCGCAATCGTCTGCGCACGATCATAGGTGCGCTCAAACAGATACTGCGAGAACGCCCCCGCCGAAATCAGCTTCTCAGCCAGCGTCTGTACTGTCCCCTTCAAGAACGACCGCAAAGCCGCATGAGAGATCAGCACAACATCTGCGCGCCGGAAATCCTCAAGGTTTACCCTCTCATCAAGAATCCCGACGGAAGCCGATAATGCATATGGATTATCCCATGTGAAATCCAAGGCGGCGGTATCTGAGTAGCCCAGCGCACGTAAAACAAATGTCAGATACATTGCCGCACTGGCATTACCGGTACCGAATTCGGTATCCGAGATTCCCCGAGTCAGACCCGTTTCATAAGCATATCCGACATACGGAGCCGCCCATGCGGGAACATCGGTAAACGGATGCTTCCATGTACCGCTCAGCGCTTCATCCTCGCGGCCCAGAATCCGGATCAGCATAACAACAGCTTCCATGCGGGACGGCGCTCTGTCAAGTGCAAAATCCGTGTCGGAAACACCCAGAAACAGCCCCAGCTCCTTCAGCTCCTGCGCCCTGATTTCCTCATAGGATACATCCCGCTGTGCATATACGGACAGAGGGATACAGCTGACCAGCATCACCCAAAGCAGGATCAATGAAATCAGTCTTTTCAAGTCCGTCACCCTCCTGTTCGCGATGAAATCAGGACTCCATCGTATCGGCATACGTCTCAAACAGCTTTTCAAGACGCTTCTGGAAAATCTTTTCACGCTTTTCATAAGCGGAAGCAACGTTCTGATTCTTGTTTGCAATCTGATCGAAGAAATACATAACAATACGATCCGTTGCAGACTCATTGACGAACGTAAAGTCAAAGCGGAGGTTATCGACGATCATGTCCAGCATTTCCTGCGTATCCTCGTCACGGCTGAACTTTTCCTTCATGTTGATTTCAAAGTAGGTATCCTTGACCGTGTGATAGGTTTCTGCATTCATCGCTTCGAGAATGACCGCAGACATTTCCGGGTTGGATGCAGACTTGGGAATGGCGAGATAGAACGTACCAAAGTTGTAGGAGATGTAATCCTCCTGGTTTTCGTCTCTCAGCGGATAGGGAACGATACCGAAGTCGGATTCCATGTCACGCAGGTTTGCGGAAACACCGATACCCTGCGCCAAGAACAGCAGACGGTCGTTTTTGAACGCATTGTATGCGTTTTCGCCATTATAGGAGACCGATTCCATGTTCCAGATGATGTCATAGACTTCGTTATACAGCTTGACAAAATCCTCGCCCCAGAACTCATATGCATACGAGCCGTCCGCCTGTTTTGTGGATGTTTTCCATCCGGAGGAAGGAAGCAGCGCACGGCCTGCCTGTAAGTCAAAGAACGCACCAAACTGGTCGGTGGACAGATCGAGCACACCGTCACCGTTGAGGTCGGAGGAGGACTGCGCAGCCATTTCCTTCATCTTTTCCAGCGTCCACTTGCGGTCGCGGACGAGATCATAGGGAGACTCCATGTCCAGCTGATTGACGATATTCTTGGAGAAGAACATCGCAAGGGTATTGGAATAAATATCGACGCAGAGGGAACCGACCGCAGAATACATCTGGTCATAGATTTCCGCATTGTCATTCCAGCCGTGTGTCCACCAGGGCTGCTCGAAATCCATGATGTCTTCGTAATCGAGCATGTTGAGGAAGTAGCCGCCCGTCTCACAGCCCCACCAATAGTCGGGCATGACGACGTCATAGGCACCGTCGTTTGCCATGACCGATGCGCCGAGCGCTTTGTTCCACGTTGCGCCTTCTTCGGGCAGCGTCTGCATCGTGAACTCGATGTTAAAGCGTTCCTCGATTTTTCTGTTGCGCTCGTAAACCGCGTCGTTGTAGACCTCACCGACCGATTCTTCGACAAACAGATCCTTGATCTTCCATTCACGGATCAGCATGTTGTAATCGTCACCGCCGAAATCGTATTCACCGAGACCGTCGATGAATGCCGGTTCTGCCGGTTCTGTGACTGCCGCCGTCGTGTCTCCGCCTGCAGCATCGGTTGTTTTTGCACCGGAATCATCGCCGCCGCAGGACGCAAGAGATGCAAGCGTCAGAACAGCAAGCAGCGCAGAGGTGATTCTTGTCAGTTTCATGATATATTCTCCTTTTACAATAATATAATTTTTTCATCAGATGCGCATTCCGTCGTATGCAACCGTGATGTTGGCATCGGCGTGAATCTGCAAATAGTTCTGGTATTCCGCATGAGAAAAATGCTGTACCTGATTGATATGCGTGATAAACACACGGGTATGACGGTCCAGAGCCGAAACTCGGCGCAGATCCGCCATCTGCTGTGCCAGCTGATAGGCGTCCATGTGCCCGGAGTCCTTCGGGAGTCTGCGGGAGCCGAAGGTTCCCTCCACGATCATCGTATCAAGCGCACCGTGTGTCTTTGCCCAAGCACCGAGAAACACAAGATTCTCCTCGCCGTACAGGCTGGTATCAGCGGCATACAGCCACACACCGCGCTCCCACTCGATCAGATAATTCTGCGCAGTCTCCCCGTCACCGTAGCCGCGATGAATCGTTTTCAGCGGTGTAACACGCTTGCCGCCGATCTCATACGTCTGATACGGCTCCAGCGCATGGAAGGCGATTTTGCCCTGCGACAGAAGCGAGGACAGCATATTGCCGAACGTACCGTTCATGCCGCGCTGTGTATCTATCATTTGCTCAACCCATGCAAGCCCCGCGGAGGACAGATAGAAATGCATCGGCTTCTTTTTCATATTCGTCATCGTCAGAACCGAAAACGTCGCCGCGTTGAAATGATCTTCATGCGTGTGCGTAATCAGCACATGCTCCATGTCATACAGCGGCACACCCCAGTGCTGGGATGCCGCCGGAACATCGGGCCCGAAGTCCACCATCATCGTTTCGTCCAGCAAAAACGCCGCACGCAGACGGGTTTCGCGGTTGCGGCGGGCTCTCTCACACGTCTCACAGCCGCAGAAGGGATTGGGATACATCTCGGCAGCACCTGTGCCGAGGAATACAGGTTCGAGTTTCATCGCAGCACCCTCCTTATGTCAGAATCAGTTCTCTTGCATAACCCTTGTAGCCGCCCTGCGTGCAGATCTGCGGGACACCGTTGTCCAAGGGTTCTTCAAAGTTCAGATGGACGTGACCTGCAACGATGGCTTTGATCATCGGTTCAGACTTGATGTATTCGATCATTTCCAGCGTCGCGCGGTCGGGATTCTGCTGAAGACGGCGGTCATTGGGGTACTTTGTATAGATCTCTCGCGGTGCACCGGTGACATAGGCACACGGGTTATGCTCAAGAATTGCCGCCGCCAGCTTCGGCGTGTACAGCGGCACATGCATACACAAGAGGATCGGATAGCCCTTTGCCGCTTCCGCACGGAGCATTTCCTCCTGTCCCTTGGAGAACAGGTAATACCCATCATCCAGCGTCACAATGTTGACACCGCCGATGATGCGGGAATCAAAATACAGATTTTCCTTTACATGCGGCTGTACGCGGCGCAGATTCTCCCACTTGTACTGGTAGTCCTCAATCGCACGACCGACAAAATGGCAGAAATCGTGGTTGCCCGCGGCATAAATGGAATCGACAGATGACAGCGCCCGCTCCATATAGGCAAAGTTTGCCTCAGAAAGAAAGTCATAGAGGTCGCCCGTGTGCAGCATCGGAATGTTTTCGCGGCGTGCGTAGTCCAGCGCCTGCTCAAAATACGATTCCACCTGTTCCTCGCCGCCGAACGAATCTCCCCGCTGTTTTGCATGAGCGGGAAGCTCCGGATCGTATGCCGCGTCGGCTTCGTTTGCAAGGCAGATGTGCGAGTCGGTGACATGAAGCAATCGAACAGGCGCTTCCAGCCCGATATGCAGCTCGGTTTTGATCATTTGCAGTTCTTTCATCATCAAATCTCCATAATCATGCCGTCATAGGAAACAAGGAAGCCCTCTTTTCCTGCAACGGGTACAAAGTCGTCATAAACAACGGAAATGCCATTGTGAGAGTAGTGATTGCATACAAAGCGCGTATGCTCGTCGGCATAGCCTTCCTCCAGCATCCGTGTACGCACCTGCACGTTTTCCGCAAGTCCCATATGTCCGACATAGGTCAGCGGCAGGCAGGCATTGGTGCAGTCCAGCGACACCATATCAAAATACACACCCTGTTCCTTGAAATATGCCCAAACATCATCGTGGAAATAATGTGTGTCGTGTGCATACAGTACCGTCTTCTCACCGTCCGAAATCATGTAAAACAGCGGACCTGCGTTCACATCGTGGATGGCAGGAAGTGCGGTTACGGTATAGCGTCCGACGGAAACCGGAACAAACGGCTTGACCTCGGCAAACGACGCAAGACCCCGGGAGGTCAGACTTCCCATAACCGGCGCGAGCTTCTCACCGACCTTGTCCGAGCCGTATACCGCCAGATGATAGCCGTCCTGCACATGAGAAAAACCGGGATTCAGGCAGGAAAAATCGGTCGCATACAGGTGATCGGAGTGGCTGTGCGTGATGAAGCACCAGTTCACGTTTGTCAGATCGAGCCGGTTGTCAAGAAAATGCTTATACGTATCTGCCGGAAAGTCGATCAGCAATTCATCATTGATGATTGCCTGCGAGCGGGTACGGATGGCGCGTCCGCCCATTTCACGGGAACGTCTGCAGGCATCACAGCGGCACCACAGCGCGGGAATCCCCTCCGCCGCCGCAGTTCCGAGAAATTGAAATTTCATGGTCGTAAATCCTTTCTGTCGTCAATGGCATGGTGTGAAAATCGGATTGGCAGAATCGATTTCTATATGTTTATTTTACCGCAAATTCACGGAAAATGCAATAGGTATTCTGAATTTATGCTGTATTTGTGCAAAAAAGATGCCGTCCCATATCATACAGATACAGAACGGCACCGGACTTGACTATGTAAATCCGAAATTATTTCTTTTTGATGCGCTTGTCTGACTTGACAGCCAGTGTCGTACCGACAGACTGGAAGACCTGCACGATGAGAATCAGCAGAACAACCGCAATGACCATGACCAGATACCGATAACGGTAGTAGCCGTAGTTGATTGCAATCTGACCGAGACCGCCGCCGCCGATGATACCGGACATCGCAGAATACCCGAGAATGGTCGTGATCGCAATGGTCGCGTTGGAAATCAGAGACGGAACGCTTTCGGGGAGCATGACCTTGCAAATAATCTGCATCGGCGATGCACCCATGCTCTGTGCGGCTTCGATGATATTGG
>SVRM01000117.1 GCA_015064785.1 Oscillospiraceae bacterium | reverse complement strand
GCCTTGCGGTAGGTCGTGTAGATGATCTCACGGCGGCGCACGGCATCGTCGGTATAGAGGTTATCGGGCTTTGTGACAAAGATGATCGGCAGATCGGGGTTCTTGTCACGGATGGTGCGGTAGAGCTTTTCGTGGGTGGCTTCCAGATGCTCAGCCGACGGCGCGTTGTGATCGTAGTCACAGACGAAGACGGACATGTCAAGGGATGCCATGTAGTTGACAATCGCGTCCTCACCTCTTGCGGAGCCGGAGAAGCCGAGGTTGATATGATCGATGTTGCTGCGTGCGGAGATGATGTTCTGGTACGCATTGCCGGGTCTGGATGCGCATCCGCCCTGGGTGATCGAGGAGCCGTAGTAGACGACCGGCTTGATGGGGTCATACTTGGCACCGCCGGTGAGTGCGGAGCCTTCGCGCAGACCGATTTCCAGCGAGATGACATCGTTGTACAGCGGGAAGTGGATCGTGTAGTCGTGCATCTGACCGTCGCCCGACAGGTGCTGGACGGATTCGTATCCGGTCTTCATATCCCAGTTCGGCATAAAGGAGCGGATATAGGTATCCACGCCCATCTTATGCTCGTAGAGGTCGAAGCCCGACATACCGATGAGCGGCATATGCGGCATATGGGTGACGGACTGCATTTTGCAGCGTATGGCGACATACGGCGAGTCCGTCGAGAAGCGGACACGACCGCCGGCGGTGTGGATGTGCAGACCGTAAACACCGTCATTGGTTGCGCGCGCGACGTCCTCCGGCAGACGGCGGAATACAGGCTGGTTCTTGTAGTCGTAAAGACCGTAAACGCAGAACGGATCACGGCGGACGTCGATGAACACAACGTCGTCAAGACCGAGCGTGTTTTCGACTTTGAGGTTCTTGTCAATTTCATCAATACGCATGGGAGGTTCCTTTCTTTTGCTGATGGAGATGACGGTTGCGGGTGACAGATGCGACGGGGCGCACACATCCAAGCCTTCCCTGGTGAGGGAAGGTGGATTTCGATGGAAATGCCCCTGCATTTCCATCGAAAGACGGATGAGTCGTAGTCCGCCGAACACCCCTGTTCTGTTCATTTACTGATGCAATTCTTTGTTATTTTTTCATCTCATTCGCCGCAATACCAACGGTTCTCAACAAATCCTCGCACACAGCGCGAAAATTTCGATTGATATTGTGATTGGTATACCGCTTTACGGCAATGCCGAGAGACTGAAAATAAGCATCACGCTTGGCATCGGCATTTCTGTTTTCGGGCATCTGATGCTGTGCACCGTCGATCTCTATCACCAGCTTTTTGGATGCGATATAAAAATCGGCGATATAATTACCGATCGTTCGTTGTCTGTATACGGTAATCGGCAATTTTTTCAAAAAATCATACCATAAATGAGATTCTTCCGGTGTCATTGCGGAACGCAGTGTGCGGGCATTGGTTTTGAGATTTTTGTTGTAGGGGAGCATATTGTGATTGGTGGTGATGGTAGGGAAGCGGATTCGGTGAAAGGTGGTGAGAGGGACGACGATTCAAATCCGTCGAAGATGTCTGCGGGACGACGACTCATCCGTCACGCCTGCGGCGCGCCACCTTCCCTCGCCAGGGAAGGCTTGGAACACGACTCATCCGTCACGCCTGCGGCGTGCCACCTTCCCTCGCCAGGGAAGGCTTGGAACACGACTCATCCGTCACGCCTTCGGCGCGCCACCTTCCCTCACCAGGGAAGGCTTGGAACGGTGCGAACCGTCGCCTTCTCTGTCAACCGTTCACTCCGTCGGAACAGATTACTTCTTATACATCAATCTGTATGCATTGGTATTGCCGTTGGCGCTTTCGAGCGTCAGGGTCATATCGGTGACATCGGCATAGGGCAGCGCGCGGACAATCTGTGCGCCCTGCTTGTTGGCACATGCGGCGACCTCACCGGTTTCCCAGTTGGCAAGCTCGATGACTTCATCGCCGATCTGTAGCGTTGCGCGGACGGTATCGCAAACCGCCTCAGGTGCATCGTTGAGATACCACAGCTCAAAGGTGAAGTTTTCGCCTGCACGCCAGTCGAACTTCGGAATGCGTGCCGTCGGAACGGAATTGCGCAGGGAGTCGCGGACGGAGTAGTATGCCGGCTTCTTCTCGGACGGATAGGTGAGCAGGCAGTTGTTGGCCGCAGACAGCCACGGCTCGTTGTAGCACCAGTTGACTGCCATCGAGCAGTACGGCCACTGACGGCGTGCTTCTTCAAAGATTGCCTTATAGCCCTCGCACTGCATCCACTGGGTTCCCTCGACGACATCTTCCAGACAGGAGGGTTCGCCGAAGTACTTGCGGAAGATGTCCATGCACAGCCAGCGTTCTTCGGACCATGCCTTGAAGCCGTGATGGTAGACCCAGGACTTGGACTTCTCAATCGGGAACAGCTCGTCCTCAGGGATGATCTTTTTGAGGTTCTCAACATTGGCGGCAGACGGAACACCGAACTCGGAGTAGGCAGTACCCTTGGCGTTCTGGAACATCTGGAAGACCTGCTGTCCCTCAAACTCAAAGACATAACAGCCGTGGAGCATACCCTGCAAGGGAGAGGTCATGATATACGGGCGCTCAAAGTCGAGCTCATAGCAGAGCTTGTTGAGCAGACGCAGGGCGTGGGACTGGTCATCCATGCACGACCAGTCGTTGAACAGCTCGTTGCCGCCGCACCACATGATGATCGACGGATGACGGCGCAGCTCACAGATCGCGGCAGTTGCTTCCTGTTCGAGAATATCGAGGTAGTGCGGTGTGCCGACGTAGTTGTTGCAGGCAAGGACAAATTCCTGCCAGACCATGATACCCATCTCGTCGCAGTATTCGTAGAATGCCTTTTTCTTAAAGCCCGAACCGCCCCACAGACGGAGGATGTTCATGTTGGCTTCCTTTGCCGCGAGCAGCTGCTCATAGTAGCGCTCATCGGTGATGCGTCCGAAGAACAGCTCGGGATTGACCCAGTTGGAGCCCTTGGCAAAGATGCGGCGTCCGTTGAGCTCGACGGTGATCGGCACGGGATAACGTCCCTTGGGGAAGCTTCTCGGCTCGTGGTCGGCACCGCCGCCGTTCATGACGAGCTTGACGGTACGGAAGCCGATGCGGCCGGTATATTCGTACTCTGCGTTCTTTGCGGTATAGGTATAGAGGTTCGGCTCGCCCTGTCCGTTGCACCACCAGAGCTTGACGTCTTCAATGACGCAGGTGGGCTTGTCGCCTGCATAGACGACATTGCCGTCGGGATCGGTGACGGTATAGGTCACGGGCAGATCGCAGTCGGTCTCAAAGCGGAGGACAGCGGTCGTGCGGGTGGGGTTCAGCGTATAGAACGGTTCACAGTTGCGGATATAGCCTTTCGTTCTTGTTTCAACATAGCACGGCTTCCAGATACCGGAGATGATGAGACGCGGGTTCCAGTCCCACTCATAGGTGGACGGCGGCTTGCAGGACTGTGCAGCCATCTCACGCGGCGTTGCGAACTCACCGGGGAGCTTGGGATGCGGATGGATGCGGACAACGAGGTTCGAGCCGGGATGCGCGATGTCGGTCAGGTCGATCTCGGTCTTTGTGTACATACCCTCGTGGGAGTACACGCACTTGCCGTCGATGATGATGTCGAAGATGTAGTCGATACCCTCTGCGACAAAGATCGCACGCTCGCCGTCTCCGACCTTGTAATCAAGCGTGGTTTCGTACTTCCAGAAGTTGTCTTCCACTTCAAGGAAGCGCTGTGCCGTGGTGGAGTACATCAGCGTGTCGGCGATGCCCTCCGCAACAGCAAGGTCATATTGCAGGTTGCCGGGGACTTCTGCCGGGAACGACTTGATGACGTCGTTTGTGTCCGAGGACGCAAGAAGCGCGCCCTGCCAGGTCTGGTAGAATTTCATGGGGGTTCTCCTTTATGTGGATTTTGTTTGGATGTTCCTGATAGATGCTCTTGATATCTGTAGGGGCGATTCACGAATCGCCCGCACATGAGGGTTCGATGCCGATCATGGGATATGCAGATGCTTCTCCGGTTGTAGGGACAGGCGTCCGGGAATTTATCCCCGTCTGTCCCGAAATTATGAACGGGACTTCTATTTATCCTTTTTCCGATTTCGTCATATGGAAAACACAACTCCCTCAGTCACGCTTCGCGTGCCAGCTCCCTCGGACACATCAACCAAGGTTGATGCAGGGAGCCTTTACTATAATTTTACCCGATTTACCCCCGTTTGTCAAGGCATTTCCCAATCTGCGGGGAAAAGTGATGAAATTTCTTTGGAAATTCTCTTTTATGTCTTCCATTTTCGGGAAATTTCTGATATACTATAGGAAAAGAGTACATGGTGATGGCGCGCACATTAGAAGCCTTCCCTGGTGAGGGAAGGTGTCAAACGCACCTCGGGCGTTTGACGGATGAGTCGTTCTTTTGTTACTTTCCGGATTGATACAAGCATATAACAGAAGAATATAAAAGATATCGTTGCTTTATGCTGTACAGCCTTGCAGCCGCCTCGACGACTCATCCGTCTTTTGACAAAAACGCCTTCGCGTTTTTATCAAAATCCACCTTCCCTCACCAGGGAAGGCTTGGAACGAGTGCGCCATCATCTTATTCTCTACCCCCAAAGAAAGGACAAACAACTATGGCAATTATGGGTCTTGACCTCGGCACGAGCGGCTGCAAGAGTGTGGTCTGCGATGTACGGGGCAACTACATTTCCGGTGCGTACCGGGAATACACGGCACAGCGCGATGCGGGTGCGCATGAGCTGGATGCCAACGTCATGTGGGACTGCATCCGTGAGGTGATTGCAATCGGTGCGGCGGACTGCGTGAAGAACACCGACGGCAGAGAACGCGTCGAAGCAATCACGGTCACCTCGTTCGGGGAAGCCGGTGTTCCGGTCGACAGCGACGGAAACGTCATGCACGGCATTGTGCTGTACACCGACAACCGCGGCGAGGCAGAAACAGATGCGCTTGTGGCTGCGTTTGGTCGTGAACGGCTGATGCAGACACTGTACATGAAGCCGCATCTGATGTATACACTGCCCAAGCTCATGTGGTACAAAAACGCACTGCCCGACATTTTTGAAAAAATGCATCACTTCTATCTGATCGAGGACTATGCCGTATGGCGGCTGTCGGGTGTGTCGCAGATCAGCTATACGCTGGCGTCGCGCACGATGGCGTTTGACGTGGTCGGCAAGCGGTGGAGCACGGAGGTTTTAGCGGCGGCAGGCATGGATCCGTCGATTCTGTCAACGCCCGTTTCTGCCGGCACGGTTGCCGGTACGGTGCGCAGATCGCTTTGCGAGGAGCTGCATCTGGAGCCTGACACGCTGATTATCACCGGCGCGCAGGATCAGATCACGGCGGCGCTCGGTGCCGGTGCGCTGAAGCCCGGAACCTCGGTCGACGGCATGGGTACCGTGGAATGCATCACGCCCGTGTTCGATCACCCGTTTGATGATATGTCGCTCATCAACCGCGGCTATGTCTGTGCGCCTCATGCCATTGACGGACTGTATGCAACCTATGCCTTCTGCTACTGCGGCGGGGCGCTGGTACAGTGGTTCCGCGATACCGTCGGTCTGGACGCAAAGGCACTTGCCGCACAGAAGGACACAAGCGCATACAAGCTGCTGGACGCAGAGCTTGCGGCGGATGCACGCTGTGTCGGTCCTACCGGAATTCTTGTTCTGCCGCACTTTGCCGGCACGGCAACGCCGTATATGGATCCTGCAACCCACGGCGCGGTACTCGGTCTGTCGCTGGAAACCTCCCGTTCGCAGTTCTACAAGGCCGTCATGGAGGGCATCACCTACGAAATGCGCCTGAATCTCGACATGCTCCGCGGCGGCGGCATCACCGTCGATGCGCTCAATGCGACGGGCGGCGGCTCCCGTTCACCGATCTGGATGCAGATCAAGGCGGACATCACGGGACTTCCCGTTCATACGCTGCAAAACCCCGAGGCGGGTGCTGTCGGCTGCATTATGCTTGGCGCAGTTGCAAAAGGCTACTACCGTGATCTGTACGAAGCGTCCTCCGCCCTTGTCCGCATCAAGGACACCTATCTGCCCGATGCCGCGATGCATGACCGTTATGCCGAACACTACGAGCGGTACTGCCGCATGTACGACGCGGTCAAGGAAATTTATGGCCTTCAGAATCCGTATAAGTAATCATCAGATACGATGTCCGATCTGTTTATGCGCGGCGCAAACGTTTTTCCACACCCCTACAAATAAAGAGACACGTCTGCGTTTACCATAATCATCATCAAATATCAGCCAAAAAATCAAATCCACACGAAAGGAATCCATATCATGAGTACATTCACCTTCAACGGAAAAGACTTTCTCCTTGACGGAAAACCCTTTGTCGTTCTGTCCGGCGCGATGCATTACTGGCGCATTGTGCCCGAATACTGGGAAGACCGACTGAGGAAGCTCCGCGCATGCGGCTTCAACACGGTTGAAACGTATGTCCCGTGGAACCTGCACGAACGCAAGGAAGGTACCTTCGACTTCACAGGCAATCTCGACATCGTCAAGTACATTGAGACGGCGCAGAAGCTCGGACTTTATGTCATCGTCCGTCCGGGTCCCTACATCTGCGCAGAGCATGAATTCGGCGGTCTGCCGTCGTGGCTGCTCTCCTATCCAAACATGGCCCTGCGCTGCAACGATCCGCAGTACCTCGAAAAGGTGCGTCCGTACTACCGCGAGCTGCTCACGCGCATCCGTCCGTATCTGATCACCAACGGCGGACGCATCATCATGGTGCAGATCGAGAACGAATACGGCTCCTACGGCAACGACAAGGAATACCTGTACGCGGTTGCCGATATTTACAAGGAATACGGCATGGACTGCCAGCTCTATACCTCCGACGGTCCGTGCTACTGGATGCTGACCGGCGGTACGCTGCCCGAATATCCGTGTGTGGCGAACTTCGGCTCTGACCCTGTCGGCGCGTTCAAGACGCTGAATGACTTCCGTCCCGGTCAGCCGACGATGTGCGGCGAGTACTGGTGCGGCTGGTTTGACCACTGGGGCGAGCATCACCACATCCGTGACGCGGAAGAGCTTGCCGATTCCATCGTGCCGATGCTCGATATGGGCGCATCGTTCAACTTCTATATGTTCCACGGCGGCACAAACTTCGGCTTTACCAACGGCGCCAACCATTCCGGCGGTTATCAGCCGACGGTCACGTCCTACGACTACTGCTCGCCCGTCTCCGAGTGCGGCGATCTGACCCCTGCTTACTTTGCAGTCCGTGACCGCATCGCAAAGGCAACCGGTGTCATGCCCGCGCTGGACGTTGAAAATCTGCCCAAGGCAGCATATGGCAAACTCACGCTGACCGAACGCGCACCGCTGTTTGACAACCTTGACAAGATCGGCACGGTCACGCACGCCGCAGCACCCAAGTCCATGGAGGAGGTCGGTCAGGACTTTGGCTATATCCTCTACTCCTCCGAATTCTTCGGTCCGATGGAGGAGCTTCCGCTCGTCCTCGGTCATGTCCACGACCGCGCACACATCTACCTCGACGGCAAGTTGGCGGGTATCCGCGAACGCTCCGGACGCATGGACGAGGTCAAGGTCAAGCTCGGTAAGGGAGAAACGCAGAAAATCGACATTCTCGTTGAGAACTGCGGACGTGTCAACTACGGACCCAAGCTCTTTGACCGCAAGGGTATCTTCGACGGCATCCGTCTCGGTCAGATGTTCCACTTCGGCTGGGATATGACCTCGATGACGATGGACGATCTGTCCTCCCTCGTCTATACCGACGACACCGCCTCCGACGGCATGCCCGCCTTCCTGCGCGGCAATCTCGTCATTGACGGCACACCCGCGGACACCTTCATCCGTCTCGACGGCTTCCACAAGGGCTTTATTGTCGTCAACGGCTTCAACATCGGACGCTACTGGAACGACCGCGGTCCGCAGAAGACGCTCTACATTCCCGCGCCGCTCCTGCGCGAGGGCGACAACGAAATCATCGTCTTCGAGTCCGACGGATATGACGCACCTGTGGTGGAATTCTTCGCGGAACCGGATCTCGGAGAGGGCAAGATCAGCTGACCCATCTGAAAACAGCATATCTTATATTTATTGTAGGGACAGGCGTCCCGACTGTCCCGGTGCAGATCAAAACCTGGGACAGTCGAGGACGCCTGTCCCTACATAATCTTAAAGCAGTCAGCGTATGTACCAACCGGAGATTGGTGCTGTTTCTTTTATTTTTCGTATCATATCGATGATAACAGCATATACTGTCTATGGGTGGAAACTTTTCACAAATTTTAGATTTTTCTTGAAAAGTATTGATTTTTCCTGAGTGATATGGTAAAATACTGATACGGGAAAACGGGCTGGTCGCAAGACCCGGGTCCACCTGCGGCGGGGATGTTCCCCGCCATTTTTATTTGGGAGTGCAGGTCGTGAGCTGTCTCAGTATTTTTGTTGATGAATCGGGTGATTTTGGAGCATATGAGCCACATGCTCCATTCTATATTTTTACACTTGTTTTTCATGATCAGAGTCATTCTATTGATGAACAAATCAAGCATTTGGAACGTGGTCTTTCTGATATCGGATTTGAAAGCAGGCATTGTTTTCACGCCGGTCCGATTATCCGTCGGGAAGAAGATTATCAAAATCTTTCGGTTGCTGAACGCAGGAAATGTCTGAACCGTATACTGACCTTTGCCAAAAATTCCGATATCTCCTATATCACATTCTCTGTCGAGAAGAAACATCTTTCGGATTCTCTGCAATTAACGGTTGCTCTGACAAAGAAATTATCGGCATTCATTCGCGATGAATATGCATTTTTCAATGCTTTTGAAAAGATCATCGTTTATTATGACAATGGACAGGTTGAACTGAATAAATTACTTGCGTCCGTATTTGCTGTTATGCTTCCGCAAGCAGAATTCCGAAAAGTCCTGCCGTCAGATTATCGTTTGTTTCAAGTAGCTGATTTGTTTTGTACATTGGAATTGATTTGCTTAAAGGATACATATCATATCCTGTCCAAATCTGAAGACTCCTTCTTCGGTTCTATGCGGGATATGAAAAAGAACTATCTGAA
>SVRM01000116.1 GCA_015064785.1 Oscillospiraceae bacterium | reverse complement strand
TGTATCCATCACATACCGCCAGTGTACCCCCGAACAGATCATCTCTCTTTGCGTCGAAAACGGACTTTCGGCGATTGAGTGGGGCGGCGATGTCCATGTTCCGCACGGCGATACCGAAGCGGCTGTCCGCATCGGGGAGATGACACGCGCCGCAGGTCTTTCCATGCCCGCATACGGCACCTACTACAAGGCAGGTGCATACGGAGAGGATTACCGCGCAGAATTTGACAAAATGCTTCGCACCGCGTGTGCACTCGACACCCCTGCACTGCGCCTTTGGGCAGGCTCAAAAAATTCCGAGGATATTTCGGCAGTTGAGCGTGATGCGATCATCTGTGAACTGCGCGACTGCGCCGACATGGCAGCTGCCTGCAAGAAAACAATCACCTTTGAACGTCACAACGGCACACTGACCAACCGTGCCGCCTCTGCGCTTGCGATGATCCAGGAAATCGGACGCGACAATGTCCGCACGCACTGGCAGCCGAGCCAGTTTCTGACGCATGAGGAAAACTGCGAGGGGCTGTCACTGCTGCTTCCGTACATCGACTGTGTTCATGTCTTTGCATGGGAGGGTGCAAACAGCCAGCGCTTCCTCCTGTCCGAACACCGCGACCGTTGGGCAGACTATCTGTCCATTCTCAAGGGTGCCGAGCAGGACATTCATCTGCTGATGGAATTTACCCCGCAGAATGACCCGGCAGAATTTCCGACAGAGGCACAAACGCTTCACGCATGGCTTTCCTGAAAATTTTTCCGAAAGGATTCTGACCTTATGACCGCATATCCGTTTACATACAAAACGCTCGACGATCTCCGCTCGGCAAGCGATAAGCTCGGTTTGCAGATTCCGATTTCCGAGGATCTGTCTGTACTCGGCGAAAATGCATCTCTTGGTTCTTCCGGCATCACGCTTGATAATCGCCTGATCGTACACCCGATGGAGGGCTTTGATACGACCGAAGACGGTGCGCCCGACACCCTGACCATGCGCCGCTACGAACGCTTTGCAAAGAGCGGTGCCTCGATGGGCTGGTGTGAGGCGATCTCCGTCTGCGAGGAAGGACGCTCCAACAAGCATCAGATGTGGATTCACAAAGGAAACCTCGACGCCTATAAGCGCATGGTCGATATGTTCCACGAAACATCCGGCGGCAAACCGATCATCGCGCAGATGACCCATTCCGGACGCTTCTCCGCACCGGAGGGAACGCTCCATCCGCTGGTGCTTTACAAAAACCCGCTGTTTGACAAGACAAAGTTCCACGACATCGATGACATTCCGCTCGTCACCGATGATTATCTCGATTCCCTGATCGAGAAGTATCACGAAGCAACCGCGCTCGCTGTGGAAGCGGGCTTTGACGGCATCGACATCAAGGCGTGCCACAAGTATCTGCTCGGCGAAACATTGGCCGCGTATGAACGCGACGGCAAATACGGCGGCAGCTTTGAAAACCGCACGCGTCTGTTCCGCACAATCATCAAAAACACGGCAGATGCATTCGGCGACAAGGTCTTCCTCGCCTCCCGCTTCAATCTGTACGACGCGATGGAATATCCGTATGGCTTCGGCTGCAGCCGTGAGGACTTCATGGTACCCGACTTTGACGAAATCGGCGCACTGGTCACCGAAATGGAAAACCTCGGTATTTCCTGCATCAATATCACGATGGGAACACCCTATCTGACCCCGCACATCAACCGTCCGCATACGCTCGGCGGCGTGATTCCGGAAGACCCGCTGATCGGTGCCGATCGCATGATTAAATACACCGGAGAATTGCAGAAGCGTTTCCCGAACATCGCACTCGTCGGCGCAGGCTACTCGTTCTTCCGCGAATTTGCGCCGTATGTCGCCGCAGGTGCGATCAAGGCAGGACTGACAACACTCGTCGGTTTCGGACGCATGGCATTTGCGTATCCGGATTTTGCGTCTGCGATGCTCTCCGGTACGTTTGACCGCATGAAATCCTGTGTCACCTGCTCCAAGTGTACGGAGCTGATGCGTACGCACCACGCAACCGGCTGTCCCGTGCGTGACCGGGAGCTGTACCTTGAACCTTACCGCAAGTACTGTCAGGGCAAATAACACCATTGCCGCGTATGTCGGACAACACGGCATACGCGGTATTCTTATATAGGAAAGGACGACTTCACCATGTTACAGAAGAAAACTGCACTGGTCACCGGTGCCTCCCGCGGAATCGGACGCGGCATTTCCACCATCCTTGCACAGAACGGCATCGCGGTCTGCGGTGTCGGCACAAAGCCCAATGACGCTGTTGTCGCATATGAAACCGAACTGAAATCCTATGATGCGGACTCGTTCTATCTGCAGGGCGACATCTCAAGTGCCGACGACCGTGCGCGCATCATTGAAACCGTATATGAACGCTTCGGTCATCTCGATTTCCTCATCAACAACGCCGGTGTCGCACCGCTGAACCGCTGTGACATTCTGGAAATGTCCGAGGAATCAATGCAGCGTCTGCTTGATATCAACCTCAAAGGTACGTTTTTCCTGTCCCAGCTTGCCGCACGCCGCATGGTTGAAGAACGCCAGAACGGCAATCGGGACTTCAAGATGATTACATTCATCACCTCTATTTCCGCCGAAACCTCATCCACCAGCCGCGGCGAATACTGCATCTCCAAGGCAGGTCTGCATATGGCGACGAGCCTGTTTGCGGACCGTCTCGCCGAGGATCGCATCAACGTCTATGAGCTGCGTCCCGGCATCATCGAAACCGACATGACTGCTGTGGTCAAGGATAAATACGACGCACTGATCGAGGGCGGTCTGCTGCCGATCAAGCGCATGGGTCAGCCCGCCGATATCGGACAGGCGGTACTCGGCTTGACCTCCGGTCTGTTTGCCTATTCCACAGGGGATGTCATCAACCTCGACGGCGGCTTCCACATTTCCAGACTGTAATGAGGACAACCATGGAATTATTAACCTATGAATACTGGGGTTCGATCTACAAAATCCCCTCGTTTTCCTACCACACACTGATCGTCGGTACAGGTGCCGCCGGCTTCAATGCGGCAGATACCCTGTATAACCTCGGCGTAACTGACATCGCGATCCTGACTGAGGGTGTCAACATGGGTACCTCGCGCAATACCGGGTCCGATAAGCAGACCTATTACAAGCTGACACTTGCCGGCGGTATGCCCGATTCCGTGCGCGGTATGGCAGAAACGCTGTTTCACTGCGGCTCAATGCACGGCGACATTGCACTGTGTGAAGCGGCAGGCTCCGCCGGTGCGTTTTTCAAGCTGGTGTCGCTTGGTGTTCCCTTTCCGGCAAATGAAATGGGCGAATATGTCGGCTACAAAACCGACCATGACCCCGCCATGCGTGCCACTTCCTGCGGTCCGCTGACATCCAAGCTGATGACGGAAGCGCTGGAGAAGAGTGTCCGCGCCAAGAACATCCCAATCGTCGACGGCTGCCGCGTCATTCGGCTTCTGACCGATGAATCCGACATAGACACTACCCGTTCCCAAAAAATCGCCGGATGTGCCGCACTGTGCGACGATGCAGTCACGCAGGACAACCCGATGGGGCTCTGTTTCTTCCTGTGTGAGAATCTGATCTGGGCGGCAGGCGGTCCTTCTGCCATCTATCAGTCAACCGTTTATCCGGAAAGTCAGACCTGTGCACACGGCGCACTGTTTCTGGCAGGTGTCAAGGGCGCTTCCTTAACCGAGTCGCAGTACGGCATCGCATCGACGAAATTCCGCTGGAATCTGTCCGGTACCTATCAGCAGGTACTCCCACGGTATATTTCTGTGGACAAAGATGGTGTGGAACGCGAATTTCTGAATGACTACTTCCCGGACCCCGCGCAGCAGCTGACCGCCATCTTCCTCAAGGGCTACGAGTGGCCCTTTGACCCGCGCAAGATTTATCGGGACGGCAAGCGCGGCTCATCCGCTGTTGACCTCGCAGTCTTTGCGGAATTGCAGAAGGGACGGCGCGTTTTCCTTGACTTCACACGCAATCCCTCCTGTGCGGACCGAAACGGCAAGTTCGACTTCTCACTGCTGGAAGAAACGCCGCTTGCGTATCTGTCCAATTCTGGTGCTCTACTCGACACACCGATTGCACGTCTTCAGAAAATGAACCCAAAGGCGATTGCCCTGTATGCCGATCACGCCATTGACCTGACGGCAGAGCCGCTGGAAATTGCCGTCTGTGCCCAGCACAACAACGGCGGCATCGCTGTAGACGCCGACTGGCAAACCTCGATTGCCGGTCTGTACTGTGCCGGAGAAGCAGCCGGAACCTTCGGTATCTGCCGACCCGGCGGCACCGCACTGAACTCGACACAGGTTGGTTCCGCGCGTGCGGCACGGCACATTGCAGATCAATCTGCCGCCCAAACACCTGCCGCCCCCACTGCATCTCAGAGCATTTTTGCCGCCCTTCATGCAAATGGAAAGCCCAACCCCGGCACCATGAGCGAGGAGGTTTATTACCAGTCCGAAACCGTTCTTCAACTGACCGCGGCACTTCTTGATAAAACCGACGGTCTGCCTGCCGCCGCTCTTCTTTCCATCCGCGATGACTTTGCGGCAGAAATGACCCGTTCCGGTGCGTTTCTGCGTCATGCCGAGGAGCTTGGCACACTGTACACACACAGACGGCTTCAGCTCGCCGGATTCTTCTCGGTTCACCGCGCAAAGGATTTCCGTGCATTGAAGGAGCTGTTCATTGATTATGACATTCTGCTGACGCAGTACGTCTATATCGGCGCAATGCTCGACTATCTGCGCGACGGCGGAACCTCCCGCGGGTCGGCTGTCTACACGCAGGACTCTGTCGATGTTCTGCTTGCCGCCCAGGCACCGCAGAACATTGATACCGCCCACGCGGCATATGTGCAGGAAACCGTCTTCGACCGCATGACCGGTGAGGTCACAAGTACCTTTGTGCCTGTCCGTCCGATTCCGGATGCCGAGCTTTGGTTTGAAACGGTCTACAATCGGAGGGGAAAGTGATGGCTGATAAAACGGTACCGCTTGTGACGCTGGAAACCGAACGCCTGCGCATTGTTCCGCTCGACCGGCAGGCATTTGACGAAAAATGCCATGCCTCCGCAGACGATCCGCTGTTCGGAGGCGATGAATTCCGGGAAGCGATGGAGGAGTTGGCTGAGCGTGCAGCGCACGACAAACCGGCCCGGTTTGCCTGGTACACCAACCGTCTGATTTATCGGCGTGAGGACGGTGCTTACATCGGCTCTGCCGCTTTTATGAATTCTCCGGAAAAAGATCCCGATAAAATCGGGCTGGTGGAAATCGGTTATGCGACAGAGGAACCCTATCGCGGCAGGGGATACATGACCGAAGCCATCACCGCCATGGCAGAATGGGCGTTTTCACAGCCTAAGGTCTATGGACTGATTGCCGGTGTGCAGGATCCCAATCCCGCCTCCGACCGTGTTCTCGAAAAATGCGGCTTTGTCAAAACCGACCATTCCGACACGCTGGCGCTCAGTGTCTGGAAACGCATTCCCGAAGGCCGCCGGAAGCTGACATTCTGGCAGCGACTGTTCTGAAAAAAGAGGATAAATTATCATGTCTGATCAACTGTATACAACCGCACCGACCGCCGACGGTATCAACGGACACATCCCGCTCCAAAAAGAACTGGATGCATTTGCATATCTTGACCGTCTCGGTATCTCCTATGCGTGGGCGGCGCATGAACCGCTGATGACCATGGAGGACTGCATCGCTGTGGACCGCCGCCTGGGCTTTTCCATCTGCAAAAATCTGTTTCTGTGCAACCAGCAGAAAACCGTATTCTATCTGCTTCTGATGCCTGCGGACAAGCCGTTCAAAACCAAGTATCTGTCCAAGGAGCTCGGTATTGCGCGCCTGTCCTTCGGTGATGAAAGCAAGCTGTCCGAAAAACTCAACCTGACACCCGGCTCAGTGTCCGCACTCGGTCTGATCTTTGACCCCGAACACGAGGTACGTCTCTTAATCGACCGTGCGCTGCTCAACGAACCGCGCTTCGGCTGTCACCCGTGCATCAATACCGCAACCGTCGCGTTTTCCACCGACGATTTCCTGCACAAATTTCTCCCGGCTGTCGGACATATCCCAACATATGTTGACCTGATTCCGCCGGAGGATGCATAACGGAATAAGCACAAAGAAGCTGCTGTACTGCGCCATTGACGCAAATACAGCAGCTTCTGTGGTTTTTCATTTCATTTGGTACACTTCTTTTCCCGCACTCGGCGAATCTGCCAAAACAGCCAAAACACCGCAACAGCACCGACAAGCGCGCCGGAAAAATCCAGCAGAACATCCCTGACCGAGCTGGTCCGGTCGGTAAACGACTGAATATATTCATCCGTCACCGCGGCGAGCAGAACCACGAAAAGAACGGCCGGGAATCGCAGATTGCCCTTTTTCGGTATCAGCAGACACATCACCCCACCGTAAAAAAATCCAAGTGCAAAAAACTCCACAAAGTGTGCCGTTTTCCGGATCACCTTGGAATAATCGCTGTCGGAAATCCATGTCAGCCGTTCCAGAAGCGGCTCAAACAGCGCGATAAACGAATCGCTGTCCGCATTGGAGGCTGCGCTGTTTTTCATGGAATTGCCGAATACAAACGCTGTAATCAACACCGACAGCAGAAGAAACAGTACCAAAATCACTGAATTCCGCGTCTTCATTCGTGTTCCCTCCTCAGATTCTGTGACTGGCTGTTTCCGATCCCTTCTGCATCCGGCGAAACGGATTCCATCTGCCGGTGCGATAGAAAATAACAAACAATACAAACAACAGCATATTATGCGCAATCATGCAGCCCCATGCCGCACACAGCGTTCCGGCAAGAAGACGGGTACAGACAAACGTTCCGACAATGCGCACACCCCACATGCCGAGCAGATTAAACTTGAACGGCGTGATCGTATCACCGATGCCTTGCAGAACGCCCTCCAAAATGATGGAAACGCCGTAAAACGGTTCGGATACCGCAACCATACGAAGAACTGCCGCACCGAGTGCAATGACGGCAGGATCATCGGTGAAAATCGTCATCATCGTCGGTGCGAGTGCAAACAGCAATCCGCCGGACACCGTCATGAGCGCAATTTCCAGCGGCAGCATCGTGCGGATGAGCTTTTTCATACGCACCTCATCTCCGGCGCCGAGCGCATTTCCGGCAAGCGTTGCGGCGGCTGTCTGCATACCGAAGCCCGGGATGTAAAACAGCGACTCGACGGTATTGGCAATCGTATGCGCCGCTGTGGAAACATCGCCGAGTGCGTTGACCATGGAAGCAAATGCAACATAGCCGAGCGAGGTTCCGAAGCGCTGAAGCATATTCGGAACCGCAACGCGCAGACACGGCACCAGAACGGCAAGATCCGGCTTCAGCTTCTGTCCGCGCGGTGAGATCACCGGATGACGCCAGAACACAACGGTCATGTAGATGCCGCCGACAGCAAATGCGATCGCCGAGGCGACAGCCGCTCCGACCACACCCCAGCCGCAGCCGGGAATCAGCAGATGCATACCGAACAGCGTCACTGTGCGCGTTTCAAAGATCATGAGAAAATTCAGGACGACGTTGATCAGATTGACAAGAATCCCGACGCGCATCGGCGTTTTGGTGTCGCCCGTCGCACGGAGCGCCACGCCGAATAGGATCGTTGCCGCACGGAACAGCATCGGCGTGTATAAGATAAAGAAATAGCGGGATGCCAGCGGTCGGATTGCTTCATCCACCTGCATCCATGCGGGAATCACGCCCGCCAGCGACAATGTCAGAACAGTGAACAGAACACCGACGACCAGCACGGCAAGCACCGCCTGTGTCGACACGCGCGAAGCTGTTTTTTTGTCATTTGCGCCGTATGCTTTGGCGATGAACGACAGAAAACCGACACCAAGCGCGGAAGTAGAGGAGCCGACCAACCAGCCAAAGGTCGAGGTCGCACCGACAGCGGCGGTCGCCTGTGTACCGAGAGAACCGACCATCGCCGTATCGATATACTGTACCGCGGTCTGCATCAACTGTTCGAGCATCGTCGGCCAGGCAAGCGAAAAGACGGTCGACAGCATTGCCCAGTCCATGGCGCCACGGAGTTTTTGTTTGATTTGCATGATGAAATTCCTTTGTTACGATGTTACATGGCAGATACTATTATATTATAATCGAAATTCGCCCGTCTGTCAATCGACTTTTCTTTTTTTGCCATTTTCCGCATAAAAAATGTCATTTCCCACGGGTGCAGCTGTCAGCTGCGCGATTTTCAAGTCAGGTTGGTTGACTTTTGACCGCTTTTTGCTATAATAGCACCATCAAAAACCAAACAAAAGGAACGATTACGATGACCGAAACACGCGGACAACGCATCACCCGTCTGCACACGGAAGCCGACATGGCACCCTTTGCACGCGGCTGGAACAAGCTCGAAAAAGAACATTTATCAAAGCATCAGGGAGTATGGAATATGGACAAAAAACAACGGGATTGCTGCATTTGACAAACCGTTGTACGAACGATAACTCCTGAAGTCAAAAAAGGACGCTTCTGCGTCCTTTTTTGATTGTTCCCGGCATCAACCGTAGTTGATGCGTGAGAGGAAGCCTGATATTGCTGTACATCGATCGAAATGCAGAAACCTTTTTTCATCAGAATCCCACATCGTATACAATCCTCACCGCAGCCTTTACAGAATATGCACTGCGGCACAATCGTTGTAAAGAACATTCGATCATGAACCGATATTCCGGAATACATCAACGGTGGTTTCCATATCAGCCTCGGCTTTGGAAACCAGTTTTTCCACCTGGGATACAACATCATTTTTGCCTGCATTCAGACGCTGCAGAATCTTTCCGTGGATGCCGCCCCAGTTGTAAACTGCGGCAAGCTCAAAGGCACCGCCCGAGAACATGATATCCAGCATTTCCTGTCCCTCTTCATCCTGTACATACTTAAAGTCCAGCGTTTCATCAAAGAAAACGTCGCGGACCGTTTCATGGGAATACGCCGCCATGTGCTCCAGAATCACACCTGTGCGTTCCGGATCGGGATTGGTGACGGGAATTGCAAGTGCGTTGGCAGATGCAAAAATATAGGTACGGTAATCCTTTTGCTCCTCATCGAATTTTGGCATGGGAACAATGCCGATTTCGTAATCAACATCGCGCAGATTCTTG
>SVRM01000115.1 GCA_015064785.1 Oscillospiraceae bacterium | reverse complement strand
ATCTGATTCAGCATCTGATTCCCGATGACAGCGGTGCTTCTGCCGAAATTGTCAAGGGCATTTCGTCCGGCGAGGATACGCACGATGTCGCGCTCGGTCAGGTTATCACCATTCCGAAGCTCGGTACGGAGGGCTACTTCCTTGATTGGTATACCGATCTTCCTCATGTCAATCTGGAAGCACCGTGGTACATCGGCAATGCTGCTGAAGCACTGTCCGTTGCAGGTCACGCATACGCCATGATCGGCGAATTCAACCTCGACGTTCTCCGTTTCACCTACTGTATGTTCTTCAATAAGGTGATTGCGGCAAACTACGATCTGGAAAACATCTATGATGTTGTTTCCGAGGGCAGATGGACGCACGAATACCTGCGTCAGCTTTCCGCGGAAATCTACACCGACCTCAACGGTGACGGTGCAAAGTCCGAGGATGACCTGCTGTGCATCTCCGGTGACCCGTACTCTGCTGTTGTTACCTATCAGTATGCATACGGCAATCCGACTTACACGCTTGACAAGGACGGTATTCCGCAGCTGACGCTCGATACCGCAAAGGCACATGACATCGTCGAAAAGCTCAATGACCTGTACTGGGTCACGCCCGGCGGTTATACACAGGGCTGGGGTACCGGCTCCACAGCATGGTGGAACGGCAACCTGCTGTTCTATACCGGTCTGTTCCAGAGTGCGAACGGCTACCGTGAACTCGAATATGATTTCGGTATCATTCCGTATCCGAAGTACGACGAAGCACAGAGCCAGTACTACACCATGTCCGACGGTGCACACGGTGTTATGACCGTTCCGGTTACAGTTCAGAATGTCGAATATTGCTCGATCATCATTGAAGCGCTGAATGCGGAAACCTACAAGCAGGTTGTCCCGGCGTACTATGATGTCTCCCTCAAGGTCAAGGCTGCTCGTGACGACGAATCCGTCAAGGCGCTGGATCTGCTGATGGAATCCCGTGTCTTTGACTTCGGTTATATCTACAACACCGGTTCTATCGCCTTCACGATTCAGGATCTGGTTTCCAAGAACTCCAACAAGTCCGAATCGATGTATGCAAGTAAGATGAAGGCTGCGCTGAAGGAATATCAGACGATCGTTGACGCATATCTTGAACTCGAATAAAAGCACTGTATTGCGGAAAAACAAGTCTCGATCAACGCAGCAGTACGGAGATGCCAGAGCCATGGTCTGATGATCGTATATTACGATTTGTGAGGCAGGGGTATCGGTTTCTCCGACTCTGCCGCAGCGTTTCGGTCTCTCGAGGAGGTGCTGCAAGAACTTGCAGCATCTCCTTTTTCCGCTTGTATATGCAATGTATCAAGGAATTGGACATGAACACAGGAGGATTTCACATATGATACTCTTTAGAGAAAAGATTATTTCCACATCCAGGATCGTAAGATCAGTCATCTGTGTATTCTTGACCGCGGTCGTGCTGGTCGGCATTCTTTGTTTTCCAGCAGAGGCAGCCCAGCTGAACAACGCCAAAAGTGTGATGGTTACTGATGCAGGTGCTGTCAAAAACACGTATGAAAAAGAAGTTATCATGCGTAGATGGGTGTCTCCCATACGGTATAATCTTCATGACTGCGGAGACGGTACGTTTGAGATCGTAGAATACCGTGATGGGCAAATTGACATTGATTCCTATAAATCCGATAGTAAGAAAAAAACGGGTACGGTAACTCTCACCACAGCACTTCCGTGCTTTGGCGGATTTTATTCCGGCAGCCAATTCAATTTCATATTCACAGGCAATGACAATACGGAAGAAGATGATTTGAAAACGACCATTCGCGTTGACAAGTATACGAAAGATTGGAAGCTCGCAGATAGTGTTGATCTGGCCGGAAATAATACGATCCATCCATTTGAGGCAGGGACTCTGCGTTGCGTTGAAAAGGATGGATACTTGTATATTCATACCTGTCATGAAATGTATACAACCAATGACGGACTCAATCATCAGGCGAACATGATGTTTAGTATCCGGATCAGTGATATGAAAGTCATTGACAAAGCAGATACCATGGTGGTAAATCGTTCCTTTGCGTACGCATCGCATTCGTTCAATCAGTTTATTCAGTTTGATGGTGATCAATTGATTACACTTAGTCACAATGATGCTTTTGTTGTCAGAGGTGTCGTTCTGAACAGAAGCGATTTTGATGTGAAGAATGGCAGATTTGTTCCACATACTAATGATGAATATCGGAATCAGATGAAAACAACACGTGCCAATCTGTTTGAAATACCGGGCTACAACGGCGCAAATATGACAGGAGTCTCTGTTGGCGGCCTTGAAGTAACGGATGAAGCATATCTGGTCAGCATTTCGACAGTAGATCATTCAAAGGTAAAGGAATATAACAGTTTTGAACTGGTCGGGCTGAAAACAGAAGAACGGAACCCGGTTGTACTCATTGCAGATAAAGATGGTCTTTCGAATACGGAATTCAAGCAGCAGGTGCTTGCGGAGTATATCGGTAAGAATAAAACCTGTACGGCTCCGTATATGGTAAAGTTGAATGACGGCAGGGTCATGGTGCTTTGGGAAGAATTTGATATTACCTATGAGACACTTGATTATGTCTATGTTGGCTATCAACGGATTCGGTATATAAGCTGTGGTGTAAAGTACTGTATTCTTGATTCCCGCGGCAATCCTGTCACTGCGTGCGTGACGATGCCCTCGGTAAGACTGGCTGTCGACTCTCAGCCAATCTGCATTGATGGGAACGTTATCTGGTATGTCAATTTGAATGACGGACAGAGAACGATCTATACTCTGGACACCAAAGTAAACCCCTTTGTTGATATCAAATCAAGCGATTCTTATTATGACGCGGTTATATATGTCAAGGACGCAGGCTTGTTCCGTGGTGTTTCGGATACGGAATTTGCGCCGGATACAACGATGACCCGTTCCATGTTCGTCACGGTCCTTGGTCGATTGAATGGCTTGAAGGATGAGCAGATGCAGAGGGATGAGCGGTGGAAAAATTCCGCTTTCAAGGATGTTAAGACAGGACAATGGTATACGCCGTTTGTTGTATGGGGTACGGACTGCGGTATTGTCAAGGGCTATGATAATGGTTTGTTTGGTATCGAGGACAAAATTACGGTAGAGCAGGCTGTTGTTTTTATCAGAAGATTTTGCGAAATGAAGGGGCTGAAGAACGGTCTGACCGGATCCGGAGCAAAAGCCTTTTCGGACTACAGCAAGATCAGCTCCTGGGCACTGGCTGATATGAACTGGGCAATCGATAACAAGATATATCAGCCGACAGGAAAAACGCTGAATCCGCAGGCGGAAGCATCAAGAGCGCTGGTTGCTGAAATGCTTTACAATCTCGGCTACCGGAACTGATATCGGAGAACATATCGAAAAATAAAAGAGTAAAGGGTTGCTGCACATTGAAAACGTGCGACAACCCTTTTTCTGTTTCTGCGAATTCGGATTATTTGTTTGTGGCGGAGATATGGAACTGCTGCAAACGACGACCGACTGCGGAAATACCGGCACCAATGAGCGCTGAGAAAAGCAGAATGAAAGAACCTGTTATCAATATATCTCCGATGCTGAGCGGAATAATCAAAGCATCGCGCAATGCGGGATACGAGTAATCAAAAATTCGTTTTGTCAACAGACAGCCGCCGAAAAAGATCGCAGGAACCGCGATCAGCACCGCAGAAAACAGGGTGCGAAATGCGGAACAAGTTACACTTTGGCTGACAGCATATAAGGTGATACTGCCGACAAGATAAATACTGAGGGCGATGGCGCTCATAAGCAGTGCCATATTGCGGATCGTGGCGGTATGTGACCGCAGTGCTGCATAACCGGAATGCTGTTCTGCTGTGGTAATATTCCACACCTGCGTCCGTGCGCTTTGTTCGGTCAGATGCTGCTGTGTTTCCAGCTCTGTATGTACCAGATCGGCGTCCGCCTGTAAGGAAATCAACAATGCATTGGCATGATCCAGCTCCGCGCGGATGGCATCGCGGTCATCGTATGCTGCCTGTAGGGCATCATACATCTGTGCAATGGCGGCTTCCTGCTTTGCATAGCCTTCCTCGGCTCGGTCACGGCGCGGAATCAGATCGACCTGCCGCAGCGCATAATACTCGTTGTATTCCATATCGGAAACAAATGCCTGCTGTTCCGCCTGCAAAACGGCTATGGCATTCATCATATTGTTTTCCGCTTCTGTAACGCGGAGATTGGCGGTATCCAGACGGTTCTCGATTTCCTGCACAGTGATCTGATGCGAAAGAATGGCCTGATCGGCTTCTTCTGCTGCGGCAGAACAGTGCGCAAGCTGTTCGTCGGCACGGGCAGTGCGGTAGGCCTGCTGGAGAGCCGCAGTGGAATCGAGAACGGACTGAACCGCTGCAATCGGATCGTCGGCGGTACAGTCGGTCAGGTACAGCTGTGCGGTCATATCGGGATTGTGCCAGCTGTCGGCGGAGGTCGTATAGACAAGCATGTGAACGTCATTGTCTGAGACCGGTGCCAGGGCGGACAGCGCGTTTTCGCCGAGCCCGACGACGGTCAGCATACAGGGGCTGTTGTTCTGACCGGAGATCAGAACGGTACCGTCTTCTCCGCAGGGACGGATGGCCGACCCGATCCCGACGCCGGTATATGCATTGTAGGGCAGATCACGGTTCTGTGCGGCACTGTTCAGAAATACAACGACACATTCGGTGCTGTTCTGCGGCATACGTCCGTCCTTCAATGTAAAAGCGCCGTCTGTCATGCCGTCTTCAAAGGACAGAAGCCGGATGCGGATTCCGTCTGCCGTTTCGGTATCATACAGGTCCACCTGTGTTGTCGTACCGACAGCACGCAGCGCGGACAGTACCTCCGGTGCCGGGGAGAGGGGACTGCCGTCACCTGAGGAAACGGTCAGTGTCGGATTGGCAAGCGGAGCGGATGCATGAAGCTGTCCCAGTGCGGTTTCGATCTGCGCAGGATACGCAAGCGCAAAGGTGCCGAGAACGACGGCGGCAAACAGGGGGATCAGCAGAAAGGAAAACCGGATACCGACTGGCAGACCGGTTGGATTCGTTTGGGTTTTCATAAGTGTTTGTTCCTTTATCCGTGTATATCAGTGTACAGATGATATACCATTATTATACTATATTTTTGACGCAATGTCACGTGTTTTGGAAAAAAATATCCGGTATTCCGCTACTTTCGGCATTGTGTACAAAGAAAAATCACCGAAATCAGACATGGGGGGCTTGATTTTTTGTCAGTTATTGTGTATAATAATAAAAAACTGCGAATGAGGTACATTATGAATACAATCTGGACACCTGCAAAACGTGTGACAACCGCATTGACACTCGGTCAACCGGACGAAATTCCGACTTTTGAACTGGAATTCCAGCTGTCTTATGACTTCTTTGGGTATGAACTGGACGACTCCAGACTGCACGGCGATAACAAATCCAAATATTCGGCGGCAGAGCTGGAGTCCTTTGCATACGCGCTGGCTGACAAGTATGCGCGTGTTTACGGCGATAAATCTGCACTGGAGATCGGTCCAGAGGTCTGCTCAGGGGACCCTGAAAAGGACGCGCGTCCCGGTCTTGACTACGGTATCATCCCGATTTACTGTCCGGAATGGACCGATACGAATTCTGCAATCAATCTGGCATTCCGCCGCCGTCTGCGCGAGCATTTCGGCAATACACGCCTCTTCGGCGGTCACGGCGACGGTACCTTTGCGATTCCGGACGGCAATGGTATGTATGAATTCGCGTACCGCACGGTTGACGATCCCGACGGACTGAAAGAGGAAGCACGTCTGATGGCAGAGGCTGCGATTGAGCGGAACAAGCGTCAGCGGGAAGCGGGACTGGATGTTGCGCTCTTGTGTTCGGACTATTGCTACAACATGGGACCGTTTCTGTCCCCGGACATGTTTGACGAATTCATTACGCCGTATCTGACGAAGATCTGCGCGGCTGGCCGTGCAGACGGTATGTATATGATCAAGCATACCGACGGCAACATCATGCCGATCATCGATTCGCTGGTTGCGGCAGGACCTCATGCGCTGCATTCGATCGACCCGATGGCAGGTGTCGATATCCGCGAGGTCAAGCGGCTGTACGGCGACCGCGTTGCACTGTGCGGCAATGTCCACTGTGCGGCACTGCAGACCGGTACGGAGGACGATGTCCGTGCAAGTGCGGAATACTGCCTCAAGTACGGCAGCGAGGGCGGCGGATACATCTTCGCAACGAGCAACGTTCCGTTCCGCGGTATGCCGTGGCAGAGATACCAGCTGATTCTGGATATCTGGAAGGAAAAGAGAAAATATTAAGATGGATTGAAACAGGGGGTGCTGGGGACGCCTATCGGGACAGTCAAGGACGCCTGTCCCTACACCAGAGAGGTGTTTGCGTATCCCATGATCGGCATCGAAACCCTGTGTTTCGGGCGATTCGCATGTCCCTGCTCAGATTCAGATCATAAAAATGTCACCGCCTATTGACAGGCGGTGATTTTTGTGCTATAATAAACACATGAACAAATACTCATATGAAAGAAGGTTCAATATGGAGGATTTCAGAAACGATAAAACCGGGATCACCCCTGCGCTGACAGCAGAGGATTTCCCGGATGAGGATACGCTGTGTGATCTGGCGGAGCTGTTCAAGGTGTTCGGCGACAGCACGCGGTGCAAGATATTATATGTATTGTCGGCGGGAGAATCCAGTGTCGGTGACATTGCCGATGTGCTGTCGATGACACAGTCGGCGATTTCCCATCAGCTGCGCGTTCTGCGGCAGTCGAGACTGGTGCGGTGCCGCAGATCGGGCAAAACCATGTTTTACGCGCTTGCCGATGACCATGTCAGGACGATTCTCGAAATGGGCATGGACCATATCATGGAATGAGGAGGAAATCCGGTATGAGCGAGGAGAAACATACCTGCGGCTGCAACCACTGCGGCGATGAAGCATCCGAGGGTTCCTGTACCTGTCACGGAACCGACGATGACAATCATGTGCATGGCGGCAGCTGTCACTGCCATGATGACCATGATGAAGATGATGACTGCTGCTGCTGCGGTCATGACCACGATCACGGCGAGGCGGAGGAACATGCGCTTCCGAAATGGATCGTCAGCGCGGTTCTGTTTGTACTGATTCTCTTGTTTGAGCATCTGACTGCATTTCCGACGCCTGTTTATCTGGTACTGTATCTGATTCCGTATCTGCTGATCGGGTGGAAAACGCTGTGGACATCGGCAAAACGCATGATCCGCGGTGCGGTGTTTGATGAAAATTTTCTGATGAGTCTGGCGTCTGTTGGCGCGTTCTGTGTCGGACAGTTTGAAGAAGGTGCGGCGGTTATGCTGCTGTATCACCTCGGCGAATGGCTGGAGGATGCGGCGGTCGGCAAAACCCGTGCTTCGGTAAAGGCGCTGATGGCAATCCGTCCCGATACCGCACGCATCGTCTGTGAGGAAGATGGTGACACAGACGAGGTTCCGGTTGAGGCGGTGGGTGTCGGTGCGCTGATTGAAGTACGCATCGGTGAGCGGATTCCGCTGGATGGTATCATCGTGACCGGGACTGCCAATCTTGATACTGCCGCGCTGACCGGCGAATCTCTGCCGCGTGCGGTGACGGCGGGGGATACGGTCCATGCGGGCTGTATCTGTATGGACGGTGTTCTGCGCATCCGGGTTGAAAAGACAGCAGGTGCGTCCACGGTACAGCGCATTCTGTCGATGGCACAGAATGCTGCATCGAAAAAGACACGGACGGAAGCGTTTATTACGCGCTTTTCCCGTGTCTATACGCCGATTGTCGTTTGTGCGGCGGTGCTGCTTGCCATTGTTCCGTCGCTTGTCACCGGGCAGTGGAGCATCTGGGTGCACCGTGCGCTGACGTTTCTCGTTGTTTCCTGCCCGTGTGCCTTGGTGATTTCCGTACCGCTGACGTTTTTCTGCGGCATCGGCGGTGCATCCACACGCGGCATTCTGATCAAAGGTTCGCAGGCGCTGGAGGCATTGTCGAAAACCGAAATTGTCGCCTCGGACAAAACCGGTACCTTGACGCGCGGGGTCTTCTCTGTGACCGAAATTACGCCATGGGAACCCTATTCTACTGAAGAATTGCTCTCCATGGCGGCACACGCCGAGCAGTATTCCTCGCACCCTGCCGCGCAGGGAATTCTGTCGGCATACACGGAACACACAGGTCTCACCCCACAATCCGCATCTGTGACAGACGTGACCGAATATCCCGGACGCGGTATCCGTGCCTTTGTGGACGGCACCCCGGTGCTGTGCGGCAATGCGGTTCTGCTTTCCGAACACGGAATCGGGATTCCCGACATGGATGCAGGCGCTAGGTGCATTGTCCACATCGCTGTGGAAAGCCGCTATGCCGGTGCGATCGTGCTTTGCGATACGCTGAAGGAGGATGCCCGGGACGCGGTGCGTATTTTCCGCGAAAACGGGGTATCGGCGGTGCATATGCTGACGGGCGACCACATATCGGCCGCAAAGCCGATTGCGGACGCGCTGGGACTGGATGGATGTCATGCATCGCTTCTGCCGGATGACAAAATGGAAATCGCCGCCAAGTTGAAAGCATCCTGCACGGACGGTACACTGCTGTGCATCGGGGACGGCATCAACGACGCACCCTTGCTTGCAATGGCGGACGTCGGATGCGCGATGGGGGCGCTCGGCTCGGATGCGGCGATGGAAGCGGCAGATGTCGTCATCATGGACGATTCCCCGAAAAAAGCGGCAGAGGCGATTGCGCTGGCACGGAAAACCATGCGCATTGCAAGACAGAATATCGTCTTCGCGCTCGGTGTCAAGGGCGTGATTCTGGTGCTCGGTGCGATTGGTATCACCGGGATGTGGGCGGCGGTGTTCGGAGATGTCGGCGTGTGTATGCTGTGTATTCTCAATGCGGCGAGGGCGCATCGGAAGTAAAAGAGATAAAAAAAGCGGGGTTGTTGCATTTGGTAAATCATCGTGCAATCGTACAACTCCCTCAGTCAAAAAAGACGCAGAAGCGTCTTTTTTGCCAGCTCCCTCGGTGAGGGAGCCTAATATAAGCCTCCCTCACCGAGGGAGGTGGGTATGTTATAATATGAAGTGCAACACCCCGCAAAAAAGCAGATGAAACAATAGAATAATAATTTTGTATTTTTGAGAGAAAGGCGTAGTCTTGAAC
>SVRM01000114.1 GCA_015064785.1 Oscillospiraceae bacterium | reverse complement strand
CACCCTCTGCCATTTCCGGCTCACGAATGACACAGTTGAAGCGATCCTCAACCGTCTTGTTGCGTGCAAAGACCGCGTCGTCCACGACCTCACCCGTTTCCTCGAGCTGCCAGACACCGTCCTTGTGTCCGCCGGCACAGCATCCGCGCGTGTAGATCTTGTATTCGTAGCCGCCGAAATCCCGCTCGGGCAGATTGTCCTTGAGTGCAGGATCTTCCTCGGTCACAGCTTCTGTCACACCGCCGGTTGCCGCATCAGTCACCGCATCAGTCTTTCCGGCTTTACTGTCACCGCAGGCGGAGGTAACACCCATTGCAAGCAACAGAAGAGCAGCCATACACAGACGAATATGTTTTGTGTTTTTCATACAGATACTCCTTTTCCGTTGAATTTTTCTGTCATTATTATACAATGTTTCACAGGAATTGTCAAGGGTCTTCGTGAATTTTACAGTTTCACACGACACAGCGATTCATGACTTGTTTCAACATCAGTTGTTCTTTCTTGATTTCAGATTCTCAGATCATCGCCCTGAACCGCACGGCTCTTTCATATGCCTGCGCAAGATATTCCTCAAAGCTCCATGCGGCATATCCGTCATGGGTATGGCGGTCCGGCTTGTTCTGCGAGGTCAGCTCAAAGGTCAGCTCGCCGCAATAACAGACAGCACTCAGGCGGTCTGCAATGCCCTGCCAGTCAGCGATGCCGTCGAAAGGCAAAAGATGCGCATCGTCAAGCCACGTGATGTTGTTTTCGTCGGTGATGCCCATATTGTCGTTGAGATGCGTCGCAATCAGCCGATCACCCCAGCGCGTGATCAGATCGCGGCTGCGGTTGTAGCACATCTCGTGTCCTGTGTCAATACAGAACCCGACGGCAGGATTGTCCGCAAAAGCATCCATCAGCAGTTCAAGGTACTCCTCACCCTCCGTGTTTTCCAGTGCCAGTTTCACGCCGATGTTCTTTGCGTATTCCGCAGCACGCCCGAACCGTTTGACACCCCACGGATTGGGATTGTGCGTATCAAAGCCGATGAAGGCGTGCGCTACCATAATTGGGATGCCGTTTTCCGCACAGGCATCCAGACAGCGACAAAGCTCGTCGGCGACGTCTTCACCCTCCTGACCTTCTTCCCACATCCGGTTGGCTCTCGTGAACGGCGCGTGCAGGGACTGATAGATCATGCCGTTGTCAGACACGATCTTCGCCCACTCGCCGATGGGCGCATGATCTGACCATCCGGTAAACACGCCGTCAAATCCGGCTTTTTTAATCAACGGAATCTGTTCTTCCGTGGAAACGGGATAGCCCATCCCCGTTGCCAGAATCAGTTTTGCGTTTTTCATGGTTTCAAACCTGCTTTCTGCTTGTTTTTCTTCATTATAACATATCTTGCGGAGAATTTCTATAGGTTTGAAAAAATTATATTGACAATCCACGGAAAATCCATTATAATGAACGTAACCAAAACCACGAAAGGAAGATATCCAATGAAACTTTCACGAAACTTTATCTCGGCAAATAGCGCGATGTGTGAGCTGACCGCATGGGTCGCCGCGCCTTATCTTCGCAAGAACATCACCCTTGAAAAAACACCCATCAAGGCAGAGTTTTCTGTCTGCGGACTTGGCTTTTACCGCTTCTGGCTGGACGGGAAGGAGTTGACACGCGGACATATGTCCCCGTACATCTCTGCATCCGATGACGTCATGGACTACGATGTCTACGATCTCACGGAAAAGCTCGCATCCGGTAAGCTCGCCCTCGGCTTCCAGCTCGGCAACGGTATGCAGAACGCATTCGGCGGCTACGTCTGGGACTTTGAACAGGCGGCATGGCGATCTGCACCGAAGCTGGCGGTCTGCCTTACACTGACGTATGATGACGGTACAACCGAAGAATACGAAGCGGACGAATCGTTTGTCTGGGCGCCCTCTCCTGTCATTTTCGACGATATCCGTCAGGGCGAATGCTATGACGCAAATCTGGAAATCCCCGGCTGGAATCTGCCCGATTTTGACGACAGCGCATGGGAACACGCGCACAAAACCGAATGTCCGCGCGGCAAATCGGTCGTCTGTGCGGCAAATCCGATCAGGGAGTGGACACGTCTGTCCCCTGTATCGATCAAGCCGCAGACCCGTCTGACGTATGCACATTGTGAGCAGGTCGATGAGGGCTATCTCTACGACTTCGGCACAAACTACGCAGGTATTCCGCTTCTGCGCATCAAGGGCGAAAAAGGGCAGAAAATTTCGATGATCTTTGGCGAACATATTGATGAAAACGGTGACTTCAAGGTCGACAACATCCGCTTTGTCCGTCCGGAATACTACAACCTGCCGCTGTACATCCAGCGCGACGAATACACCTGCAAAGGTGATGGCGTTGAGGAATGGTCACCTGCCTTTACTTACCACGGCTTCCGCTATTGTCTTGTCACCGGCATCACAGAGGAACAGGCAAAAGAAGGACTGCTCACCTACATCGTCATGAACACGGAGCTTGCTGAGCGCGGTTCGTTCTCCTGCTCCGACGAGACACTCAACCGTCTCCAGTCGATGATCCGTGTCTCCACACTTGCCAACTTCTACCACTTCCCAACCGACTGTCCGCACAGAGAAAAGAACGGCTGGACAGCGGACGCAGCACTGTCCACCGAGCATACCCTGCTCAATCTGGAGCCGGAGAATAACTATTACGAATGGATGCGCCACATCCGTGCATCGATGCAGGACGACGGCAGAATTCCCGGCATCGTTCCGACCGGCGGTTGGGGCTTTGCATGGGGCAACGGTCCTGCTTGGGACAACATTCTGATTACGCTTCCCTATTATGTCTACCGTTACCGCGGCGACAAGAAGATCGTCGAAGAATCACTGACATCTCTCCTCCGTTATGTCAACTATCTGACCACCCGCGTCGATGACCGTCATCTGATCGCCATCGGACTTGGTGACTGGTGTGCACCCTACGGTCCGCGCTCTCCGCTGATCTTCACAGACTCCGTCATCTCCATGGATATCTGCGAGAAGACCGCATATCTGCACGAGGTCTGCGGCAAAACCGCACAGGCAAAGTTCTGCCGTGAGGTTGCTGACAAGTTCCGCGCAGCTGTCCGTGAGCATCTGATCGACTGGTCAAACATGACCGCCATCGGTGAGGGCACCCCGACACCGGGCTGCGAAACTTCGCAGGCAATGGCGATCTACTACAACATTTTCACAGAGGAAGAAAAGCCCGCTGCTTACAAGGTTCTGCTTGAAAAGATTCATGAGCAGAACGATCACCTTGACACCGGCGTTCTCGGTGCGCGCGTGATCTTCCACGTGCTTTCGGCGTTTGGCGACGCTGACCTCGCATATAAGATCATCGTTGATCCGACCTACCCGTCCTACGGTTCGTTCGTTGCCCGCGGCGAAACCTCGCTCCCCGAGGACTTCAACCATGCCGATCAGAAGGTCAACTCTCTCAACCACCACTTCTTCGGCGACATCAGCGCATGGTTCATCAAATGCATCTGCGGCATCAATTATAACCCCGATGCAGATGACCTCACCCGCGCCGATATCACCCCGCACTTTGTCACGGCACTGTCGGATGCCAAGGCATACCACGTCTGCCCGCATGGCAAGATCGAGGTCGACTGGGTACGCGGTGACAACGATACTGTCACACTGAACGTCACCTATCCTGAGGGTATGCACGGTCGTCTCGTCTTCCCCGCCGGCTGGGTCTGCGCTGCCTGCGGCAAAACCGAGACGGATGCCAAGAGCGGTATGTTTGTGCTGAAGCGGACGTAAGCACCCAACCCCGGATTTGTAGGGACAGGCGTCAGGGGATGTATCCCCGACTGTCCCCTGTACGCACCACCGATACTGAAATCAAAGAGGAATCCGAAAATGAGACCAAGAACGATCATTCTCATCATCTGCGTCATCATTCTGCTCCCCCTTCTGATTGTCTTCTCTGTCCCACTGATGGACTGGCTCCTGCGGATCATTTTTCGAGAACTGCAACACGGATTGGTTGGCGTAGTCCTTGCCGTTGTGTTAGGTATCGCACAGCTGCTGCTTTGTTTCCTGACAAAACGGCTGGCAATCCGCCTGATACCGATTGAGATCATTCTGCTCGGATATTGTTTTTGCCTGTTCCTTTTTTTCGGTATGAAAGGAATTGGCGATTACATCGCCGCGATGATCTTTGGAATCATATTTTCCATAGCGTTGAGCGGCGTAGTCCTCGCCTGGTTGATTTACGGGGGATTCCGGCTGTTCATTCACTTCAAGAAACGAACCATCATCGAATAAAAGCCGACGCTTCCCATTCTGTAGGGACATGCGTCAGGGGATGTATCCCCGATTGTCCCTTATGCACCAATGAATACAGGGACAGTCGGGACGCCTGTCCCTACAATATCGTTGATCCGCCATCGTCGATCACAACCACCCGTAAATACCGTCCACCAAAGCAAACACGGTACTGCCGCCGCCATCCAGCGGTTACAGTACCGTGTGTTTTTATCAAAAACCAAAATAATCCTTGATCCGTTCCGCCGTTTCATCGGGTGACAGCTCCGTCGTGTCAATTTTCAGATAATTGTCCCACGTTACCTCACCGTCATAACTTTCACACCGATACAGCGCATCATCCCGCAAAAGACGCTGCTCGGACGCGGCAAGATCGCGTTTTGAGGCTTTGTTCGCAAGACGGTTCTCGGTGCGGTTGCGCTCCAGCCTGACCGACTGCGGTGCCACCAGCTCCACATAATAAACCTCTGCCCCGGCATCGCGGAAGATATCCGAAATGTGTGAAACGTAGTCCCACTCCGCAGGCACATCAAATGCCATCATGAAGGTGAATATCAGCCCATAATTGTCGGACTTTGCGTAATTGCGAAAAATCACCTCGCGCAGTTCTCCCACAACATCGCCGCGATGCCCGCCGAAAATATCAATCACAGGCTCGATCATCATGTGATTATGGAACAGATGAAAATCGGTGATCCGGCACAGTGCCTGTCCAACCGTCATTTTTCCGACGGCACAGTTACCGATCAAAATCAGGAATTTCAAGATATACACCTCCAATGGAATGAAAACCGCAGTCGGGTCACAAAGATGTGTCTCCGGCTGCGGTTTCTTTTCGTTTATGAATGTTTTACAGTCTGCATCCGCTCGGCTTTGCGTTTTTTCGCACCAAGATAATACCCAAGACACATCGCAGGCACATACAGCGCACAGACAATCAGCCATGCCGCAAAAGCGATCCCCGGATGATCCGCTCTGACAAGATCTGTCGCGTAATATGCCGGATCCCCAAGAAGCAAGGTCGCGCAGTATGCCATCGATACGCGGGATGCCGGATGGTTATATCCGATCAGAACCGTACCAAAGAAGTACACACCCCACGCCAGTACCATGCGCAGAACAGCGGACAGCGGCAGAAGTCTATCTTCCTTTGCGCCCTCGTCCGATGCCATCCGTGAAAACCGCCAGACAAGCACCGCACAGACCACCACGATGTCAATGATGACATACCAAAGATTACGCGCAAGGTCTTCGTGCACATTCATGCGGATGATGTTGATACAGATCAGATCGACGAGAAATCCGATGTAGACCGCGCCGATCAGATTCAGAATACAGATTCCGGTTTTGCGCATAAAGTCTGACATCGGGTATTCTCCTCTCTTATTTCTGATTATTCCTCAATTGCTGCTTTCTTGGACAGAATCTTGTGAACAACCTCCGGCGGGAACTTCGGGGTACGGTCGTAGAAGTACAGACCGTTCTGTTCCTGCTCAATGTCGGTCAGCTGCGTGTAGCAGTATGCCGTAATGCACGGATTGTCAAGCAGCGCATCGGTTAGACCCTTGAGACGGGTAAGGAATTCTTCCTCAGTCTTCGGCGCGTTGCCGTAGCTCCACGCCTTTTCGCCGACAGACCAACCGATGCCGCCGTACTCGGAGACAAAGGAGACATCCTTTGTGCCGTGAATGTGGATGTACTGGTTTTCCTGCTTGGGCGGCAGACCTTCCTTGAGCGGCTCGTAGTTTTCACGCAGATGATCCGGGTCCTGATCGTAGTTGTGTTCGTCGACGACCTCGGTCTTTACATGTGCCCAGCCGGAGCAGTCAATAAACATACGGGTGGGGTCAAATGCCTTGGTCATATCGTAAAGCATCGTGACAAAGCGCTTATCCTGATCGCGCTGGGTTTCGTTGAGCGGACACCAGCCTATGATGGACGGATGGTTGTAGTCGCGCTGTAAAAGTTCCAGCCATTCGGGGAGGAAGCCGGCCCAGCAGGTGGGTTTGGAGAGATCCAGACCCCAGTTTCCGTGTTCGCCCCAGACAATGTAGCCGAGCTTGTCGCAGTGATAGAGGAAGCGCGGCTCAAAGACCTTCTGGTGCAGTCTCGCGCCGTTGAAGCCCATTGCAAGAGAGCGTTCAATATCTGCCTTCAGCTCATCGTCAGTCGGTGCCGTCCAGATGCCGTCCGGATAGAAGCCCTGGTCGAGCACGAGACGCTGGAAGACAGCACGGCCATTGAGGATCATTGCACGGCCATTGTAATAAATGTCGCGCAGACCGAAGTAGGACGCAACCGCATCCTCACCAAGCACCATATTGACGTCATAGAGATTGCCCTCGCCGACGTTCCACAGATGCTTTTCCTTCAGGGGAAGAACAAATCTTGCCATCTTGCCGACAACGACACAGCCGACAGAACCCATGTCCTCGCCCTCAAAGGACGCGGAACAGGTCAGCGTCATGCCGTCTGCGTTTTCGCAGAGCACTTCGTAGTAAACCTCTCCCGTTGCGGCAGAGGGGGTTGCCTTGATCGATGCAATGTAGGCATTCGGGACTTCTTCCATCCAGACAGTCTGCCAGATACCGGTGGTTCTGGTGTAGGAGCAGCCGCGGGAGAAAAAGTCGTTGCACTGCTTGCCGACCGGCTGGCATCCGGAACGCTGATCGTCTTCTGCACAGACGGTGATGATGTTCTTGCCGGAGATGAGCTTATCGGTGACATCATGATCAATGGGCGAGGAACCGCCATAGTGAACGCCGCAGGATGCGCCGTTGACATACACTTCGCAGGCATAGTCACACGCACCGATGTGGAGCAGATAACGCATACCTTCGGTCTTCTCAATTTCAACTTCGCGCTTGTACCACACACAAGCCATGAAGTCCTTGTATTCGACGCCGGAGAGCTTGGATTCCGGGCAGAACGGGACAATGATTTCACCGCTCAGTGTTTCTGCATTCTGGAGCTTGCGCGCACGACCGGACTTGCCGTGGTCGATTTCAAACATCCACTGACCGTTCAGACAGAGATAGCTGTCGCGGACAAGCTGAGGACGCGGATATTCCGCGCGCGGGATCATATTTTCCATAATGATAAGTATCCTTTCTGTTGAGAAATTTTATTTAACTTCAATATATCATATTTCGCTGATTTTGTCAAGAGGTTTTTGTTCTGGGTTCCTCAAAGATTAGGGTTGGAGAATATGATAATGTGTACGTTCCAAGCCTTCCCTGGCGAGGGAAGGTGTCAAACGCACCTGGGGCGTTTGACGGATGAGTCGTTCTTTTGTTACTTTTCAGTTTAAGAACATTGCTATGAAGAATGATGTTTCATCTTATTGCATTATTTATTACGCCTTGCTGCCGTCATGACGACTCATCCGTCTTTCGGCAAAATTGCAGGGGCAATTTCACCGAAATCCACCTTCCCTCACCAGGGAAGGCTTGGACGCGAGTGCATCCGCCATCGTCCACCTCTCACAGAACCGTCCTCAATTCCCTATTCCCATGCACAATTCCCCGTCTCTCATGCGCAAACCATGTCCCAAATATGCAAAATTCGCGCCATCCTGCAAAAATTTTCAAAATTTTTTGAATTTTTTTCCATAACATCTTGCAAAATCCGCAATTTCCATGTATAATATAAAGGAAGCGCCGCATGAGCCGCGGAAGCATCCGGGACATAGGCGCACAACAAAATTTATTGGAGGACTTTCTATTATGAAAAAGTCATTATCCCTCATTCTTGCCGTCATCATGCTGCTCGGCATGTGCGTCATGACATCCTGCTCCGGCGGATCCAAGATCATCGTCGGTACGGGTGGCCCCACCGGTACGTACTTTGCATATACGCAGGCGGTCGGTAAGGTTCTCGGCGAAAAGACCGGTCTGCAGTTCGACGTTGTTTCCACCGGCGGTTCCGCTGCCAACCTCAAGGGTCTGCGCGACGGCGACTACAAGATGGCAATCGTACAGAACGATACCATGATCAACGCTTACAACAACCTCGATCCCGACAACTTCCCCGCAGCAATCACCAACTTCTCCGTTCTCGGTGAAGTCTATTCCGAAGTTATCCAGATCGTTGTCAAGGGCGATCTCAAGGATTCCGTCAAGACGCTCGCTGACCTCAAGGGTATGCGCGTTTCCGTCGGTGACGCAGGCTCCGGCGTTTACAACAACGCAAAGGAACTCTTCGCAATGTACGGCATGGACATCGACAAGGATATCGTTCAGAACAACCTCTCTGTCGGTGACTCCGCAAACGCCATGAAGGACGGCAACCTCGATGCATTCTTCTTCACCTCCGGCGCTCCCACCACCGCTATCACCGAGCTCATCACCGCTATGGACATCTTCCTGCTCTCCCTTGAGGATCAGGTTATGACTGACTTCATCGCATCCCACAAGATCGACGGTCAGTACGAAGTTTACGGCGTCATGCCCATCACCAACGCACAGTACGCTTGTATCCCCGAAGGCGAAGAAGTCAAGACCATCGGTGTTACCGCTACGTTCGTTGTTTCCAACGATCTGTCCGAAGACGATGTTTACAACATGACCAAGGCTCTTTGGGAAAACATTGATGCCATCGCACAGGGTCACGTCATTGCAAAGTCCATGGACATCAACGCTGCAACCATTACCATCGGTAATGTTCCGGTTCATCCCGGCGCTGCAAAGTACTACGCAGAGGTTTCCGGTCAGTAATCTGACAAATTCACCATATTCAGACTTTATAAATCTTCGATACCCCGTGTGTCAATCACATGGGGTATCCCTTGATTTTATCGCACGTCCTGTTGTCCCCAAATCGTGTAAACTCTCCTTTCCTTGCAGCAGCGATTCATGCATCGCCCGGCGGCATCCGCTTGTGCTGATGCATTTTCCCGCATAATTCTGCGATCCGTCGATCCGTGAATCACTGCCGCAGAAC
>SVRM01000113.1 GCA_015064785.1 Oscillospiraceae bacterium | reverse complement strand
GCTCCTCACCGCACCCGAGGACGGTCCCGCACTCGACATTTACAAGGAAAGCACCGTGCCGACGGGCGACGTCAACACACCGGATGCACTCGCACCGTTCTCCGGCAAAATGACGCTCAAGCGCGACCAGACCGTGGGGCTTTATCTGCGGTTCCGCGCGGCGGCAGATCAGGCACCGGGCACCTACACCTATACCTTTGCGCTCAGGTTCAAGGATGAGATCGTTGACACATACACAGTGGACGTCACCGTGTATGACTTTGCCCTGCCCGATGCGCTGTCCTCCGCGACGGCAGTCGGTCTGAACCGCTGGTCGATTTCGGGACTGCACAATGTCCCGGAGGGCGAGGCGCTGGATACGCTTTACAAAAGCTACTACGATCTTTTGCTGGACTACAAGGTCTCGGCATACGATCTGCCGTATGACATCCTCGACGAACGTGCCGATGCCTATATGTCCGACCCGCGTGTGACCTCGTTCCGCGTTCCGACATGTGATGAGGACGATGCGAGACTGGCACAGATCTACGAAAAGCTCTGCTCTGATCCCGTCTGGCTTGCAAAGGCGTACTTCTATCCGCTCGATGAACCGCTGAACAAGGAAATGCTTGACACCCTTGCCGGACTTTGTGCACGTCTGCACAGCATCGCGCCGGAGGTACGCATCTGCACCCCGTTCTTTGTCAACATCGATTACGACAAGAACACCGACCAGATCACGTTCATGACGGACAAAACCACCCTGTGGTGTCCCAAGAGCTATGCCTACATCGACTCCAACATCTACTCCGCCGCGCAGAAGAAGACATATCCGTCCTTTGCCGAACGGATGGCAGAGCGTGAGGCGGCAGGTGACGGTGTCTGGTGGTATGTCTGCTGGGAGCCAGGCGATCCTTATAACAATATGTTTGTCGATCAGCTCGGTGTACAGCACCGCATCCTGTTCTGGCAGCAGTATGCACACGGTGTTGACGGCTTCCTCTACTGGTCGTCCAACCACTGGACCGGCGAAACCGGTACTGCTGACCCGTGGACCGATATGGCAACGGTCAAGAACCTCAGCCCCGATGTCTACGGTGACGGCTCCCTGCTCTACAACGGCAACGCCGCAGGTGTGGACGGCGGCTGTCCCTCCCTCCGTCTGGCGGCGATCCGCGACGGCATCGAGGACTATAACCTGTTCACCATGGCAGCATCCCTGCTCGGCGATGATTTCGTCGAGGAAAAGATCGGTGAAATCACCCAGTCGCTGATCAAGTACACGACCGATACCGAGCAGTTCCTTGCTGTCCGCCGGGCAGTTTATGAGGCGATTGCCGATGCGGTCAAGAAATGATTCTGTAACAGCTCCTTCTTTGAGGGAGCTGTTTTCTTTGCGAAAATTTTGTAAATTTTCAATTTGCTGTTGAATTTTACGAAGAATTCATGTATAATATATACAGCAATTATGATCTTGAAAGGAGAAACATCATGCCAAACATCAAGCCCGTATCCGATCTGCGCAATTACAATGAGGTTTTGCGCGACATCGCTGTCGGTGAACCCGTTTTCCTCACCAAAAACGGCCGCGGCAGATATGCCATTGTGGATATCGAAGAATTTGAACAAACACAGGCAACGCTCAAGCTGTTGAGTGCACTTGCGAGAGGTGAAGCCTCTGCAAAAGAGCAAGGCTATCTGGATATCTCGGAGGTAGAGGCACTTCTGGAGGAGGAAAATGGCTGAAATCAAATTTTCACCCGATGCACTTCATGATTTGAAAGAGATCAAAGCCTATATCACAGACGAGCTTTGCTCCCCGTCGTCTGCCGCCAAAACCGTCGGACAGATCATGAATCGCATCCGACAGCTATCGGAGTTTCCGGCTCTCGGCGCACCGCTGTCCTCCGTGATTCACATAGAAGTATCCTACCGCTTTCTTGTCTGCGGCAATTACACAGCGTTTTATAAAGTCGATGATGATCGGGTACATATCATCCGTATTCTGTACAACAGGCGGAATTTCATGCAGATTCTGTTTGGAAAGGGTTCCCCGTAAATGCGAAATTCTCCCGTTCTGTCCCCGATTCTCTGTTTTCGAGAGACAATTCGCGGGATATTGGGTTGCAAATTGTCTCTCGCGGTGGTAGAATGGTGGCACAGACGGCAGGAGCAAGCCCCTGCCCTACGAAAGTATGACAACCGCCACCCCAAACCACAGAAAAGAAAGGAACCTCACCATGGAAGCAAAAACAATCGGTTCATTTATCGCCGCACTCCGCCGCGCCGCAGGCATGACGCAGCGGGACTTTGCCGAGCGTCTCAACGTCTCCGACAAAACCGTCAGCCGCTGGGAGCGTGACGAGGGTGCACCCGATCTTACCCTCATTCCCGTCATCGCCGAAATTTTCGGTGTCACCTGCGACGAGCTTCTGCGCGGCGAAAGAAGATCGCCCGAGGAACGCAAGTCCCCGATAGATCACAGTGCTCCCCCGTCCGACACCGCACCCGATGAGAGCACAGCCGCAGACTCCACCGCCGCACCGACCTATACCGCCAAAGCCGAAAAACAGCGCAGTCACCTCATCCGCACCACCCTCGCCCGTCACCGCAACCGTTCACTGATAGTCTGCGCCATTGCAGGCACGGGCTTCATTGAAGCGATGGTATGCAACACAGGCTTCAACCGCGCCTATCTCGGCTTCTTCCTCGCGGCAATCTTTTATCTCGCCGCTGTCACATTTGAGGCAATCTATGTCATCGGAACGCTTGCATCCGTCACCGAGGACATGACAGAGCCCGATGCGCTTGCCGTGTTCCGTTACCGCGTATACGCCGACTCCCGTGCTGTGTTCGCGCTGATCGCAATCCTGCTCGCCGCGTGTCTTCCGCTTCTGATGGTCGGGGATGCGCACTGGGGTCTGACAGCGGAAATGTGGCTGTTCCACGGCAGTATCTTCGCCGGCATTGCAGCGCTGCTGTGTGCTGTAGTTCTCTATTTTGTTGAAAACCATATGCTCGCCGAGGACATCATCGCCTATCCGCCGAAAACCGCGTCTATTATCACGCACCGCCGGAAATGGAAGCGGAATCTGACACTGATCTGCGCCGCTCTGCTCGGTGTTACCGCTTTGCTCAACGGCGTTCTGACAGCGTTCGGCAGCACCCACGCGCTCGCAGACAGCATCCGCTTTGACGATGTTGACAGCTTCATCGCATTTGCCGAGGAGGATGTCCGTGACACCTATGAAGCGCCTTCTGTTTCCATCCATTATGACGGCGAAATTACGGCTGTTCCGGAGGAAGATCCCGCCGATAGTACCGTCTTTTTTGACAGAAACGGCAATCCGATCACCGAGGAAGAAGCCCTGACGCGGACGATGGAGGACAGCGACGGCAATGTGGTCTTCTCCTACATCCAGCGCAACGAAACGATCTCCTCCATCGCATTCGGTACGGAGTCCGAGGGCTTTCTGCCCATTCACGTCAAAACAAAGGAGCATGTCCGCGCGGCGTACCGGCAGGTGCAGATGATAAACGCCGTGTTCACGGTGGTCTATGTCATCGAGGTGCTCGCCGTCCTCTTTGCCTATTTCCTGCTCCGTTCACCGAAAAAATCCGCACATTCCGCATAAAAAATCACACATGGGGTATCCTCCCATTAAGGCATCACCTCCGATGCCATCCATAAAAAGGAAGGAACTATCCTATGTGTGAAAACCGTTTTTATCACTGCGCCGCGTGCGGTACCGTCATCGGTATGATTCATGACGGCGGACATCCCCTCTCCTGCTGCGGTACAGAAATGGAGCGTCTGATCCCCAACGAAAACACCAAAGATCCCAAGCATACGCCGCTTGTCCGGATCCACAAAAAGCATGCAACCACCGAGGATTGCTGTAAGACACCGGATACTGAACCCTGCTGTTCCGATGGCATCTGTGAGCAGTACTGCGTCGATGTCGGTGCGGAAGAGCATCCGATGATGGACGGTCACGCCATCCGCTGGATTTATCTGCAAACCAACGTCGGCGGACACAGAAAGTGTCTCTCCCCGGGCGGCAAGCCGTCCGTCTGCTTTGCGCTGACCGACGAAAAACCGACCGCGGTCTACGCATACTGCGACAAACACGGGCTTTATATGACAGAATTATAAAAATTGAGAGGTGTCTTCCGTAACAGAGGACACCTCTCAAATATTATTTACTTCTGATAGGTTTCGGAGAAGTACATTTTTACATTGTCAAGCATGAAAATATCACCCTCAATGGTCCAGCCGTTGGTGTTGCAAAGACGCGCATAGGAAATGCAGAAATCCTCCATCGGGTTTTCCCGCTCGGACAAGACAAGTTCACCATTGTCGTTATAGGTACCGATCAGCTTCTGCGATGCTTTTGACATCAGCAGGACATCGGAGGCAAGCATTTCACCGTCGACATACAGATCAAAGGTATTCTCCACCGGATGCACATGAACTGCCAAGTTCATGAAGCGGTCGGTCGGAACAACAACACTGATTTTCGGTGCTTTCCGTCCCGCCATGCTCGGGAATTTTACCTCATAGGTATTGCAGTCCATGGTCAGAAGGCTGTCGCTGTAGGTGACAGTGTTGCCGTTCTTGTCCTTTGGCGTGTAGAAGCTCGTCAGACGAATGAGGTCAGTCGCGGCTTTCCCATATTTCGGATGCTCCACGGCACGGATGTCATAGGAAATGACAAAATCTCTGCCGTGATAGTCCTGATAGACAAACGCATCGAGGTTCTGTCCGCCCGATGCCGGCTTGACATCGAGCGTGATGTTGGAGGTCTTCGACGCACCGTTCGGATTGCCGCAGCCCGTCCACAGAAGAACGCGGTTATCGCCGTCGACGATCACCTGCTTCAGATTCATATCGGAATGAACCTCATTGCCGTCGTAGAGGATACCGGAGCCGACACCGCCCTCATGCGCAATATCATTGATCGTTGTAACAAAATCCCCGACGGTGCGCAGATCCTCCTCAAAGCCAAGGGAGAAGACAGGGACAACCGCATCCGCACCGGCGGCAAACGCATCGCCCGTCTCCCCGGTGAACGCCGGGAACGGAATGCCGCTGACAGACGCACGGAAGCGCGTGCCTGCGGGATTGGAGAGCACCTCCATCGTCTTGGGCAGATAGAGCGGATTTTTGTTTTCCGTGCCGTCGGACAGGACTGCTTTCGTGACGTCCTCATAGCCGTCAAAGCCGGATGTGAACGCCGTAACAAACGCGCCCTCGGGAACGGTCAGATTCTCGATGGTGACCTTCTGCGGCAGATACAGCGGATAGCCGAAGTCATGGTTGTACCATGCACCGTTGAACAGCGACAGCCGCTGGGTATCCTTTTTTACCATATTGACATTCCGGACAATGACCTCACCTGCGAACATCGAGCCATAGTCCTCGCGCAGATTGAAAATATAGCGGTCGTGAATGGTCGTATCCTCGACCAGCGCCGTACCGAAGCCGATCAGATTGATGCGCTCCATTTCACAGCCGCGGATGGTGACGTTGTAGACCTGACAGTGTGCGTCAAAGCGGGCAACGGTGCAGTCGATCATCGAAATATTGCGGCAGTAATTGGTACCCATCAGACCCTGCGAGATCAGACGGCCGTTATCATCGAACAGGTTGGTCTGCACACAGCCTTCATAGCTTAAGTTGTTTGTATAGCTTGCAAGGAATTCGTAGGAACCGAGCAGCACGCGCTGTCCGGCATCGTTTATAAAATACGAATCGCGGTGGCACATGATCTCACAGTCCGACAGCTGAACATTGTTGCAGTATGTGATGTTGAAAAAGCCGCCGTAAGCCGCGCGATAATCCTTTGTCTGCTCGATTCTGTGTTTGACATCCTCGACATTGACGTTGGAGCGGGTGATTGTGATATTGCGGGCAACGGAAATATAGCGGTCGGGGTTGATCTCGTTTGCCAGCGTCAGAAAATCGCCGCCGCGAATCGTGATCGGCACCTCCTCCGTCGGAATGCCGTATGCACGGTCGACAGACGGATAGTCCCAGGTCAGCGGCGTGATCGGATTGATATTGCCCTCCGCATCGACGATCAGAACCTCGGTCTGGGACTGTCCTGCATCGGCATTGGCACCGTAGCGGATGTAATGCTTGATACTGTCACAGCGCAGATAGACCAGACACGGCACGCCGGGCGCGGTACCGATATTGGTGTCACCAATCGACAGTGCGCCGACGGTCAGATCGATACGTGCAAGGCTTGGCTCCACCGAGAACACAGGGACACTCTGCGCGGAATGTCCTTCATAATCGATTTCACGGTCATCGATGATGAACGACGCACCCGTCCAGTCGGTGTCTGTCTGAATGATCGCCGGCTGGTCAACCGCCGGAATGTAATAGGTCTTGCCCTCGTCCGCGCGGACCGGCAGATTCCGGGCATTGGCGATGGCATGTGCGGTACGGATGGCCTTCGAATCGTCGGTCACACCGTCACCGACCGCACCGAAGTCGGAATAATAGACCACCGTCGCATCCTTTGGGAAGGTTCCTGCATTATAAGGCTTCCCTGCCTCCGCCTGGTCTGTCACGGTCGTCTGTACACCGCTGTCGTCCGTCTCAGCCGGTGTCTCCGCCTGACAGGAGCAGCAGCCGAAAAACAACACCAATCCCAGTACACTCAGAAGAAATCGTTTCAGTTTCATGTTTCGGAGCCACAACTTTCGCACAGCAAAAGTTCCCTTTCTTAAATCATCATTTTATTTCGTCACCGCTGTCACAGCACTCATAGTTTTCGCTGCCTCTGCCAGATCAATCGCGTCAGAAGCCCCATAACCAGCTGTTCTGCGCTGAACAGGATTCCGAGAAAGACCAGACAGCGAACAACACCGAGAACCGGATTTTCATCGAAAAAGTCGATCCCCCACGCAGCTTCTGCAAGCAGGCGCAGATTGATCGGGAGCGTTGTGACGGAAAGGATACAGAACATCCAGAGGTTTTCCGACCGCCGGAACAGCGGCGTCACAAGCAGAATCAGAAAATGCGACAACAAAAACAGGACAATGTTCCAGCCGGACATGTTTCTTACCACAAACCAAGACAGAATCACCGGAAGAAGAACCGTAAAAATTCCTTTTCTGATCAGAAGCATGAGGCCACCTCCAGAACGGTCATCAGGTAAACAAGCGGCAGCAGAAACTGCATCAGCCGCAGCACATAACACACCCCGATGACAGCGTACCCATGGTCGCCGCGTGTGCGGAGCATCTGTCTGACCCGACGGCTTCTGACCACACGGGCAGCCAACAGTACCGGTTCTTCAATACCAAGCAAAAGCGACAAAATTCGCGCACCGTCCAGTCCGCGAATCAAAAGCAGATTGAACAGTCCGAGTACCAGATTGTCAATCCCCGCAATCATAAATAAATCACCAGCCCACGGAATCATGGCGGCAAGCCCCAAAAACAGTCCTGTCAGCAGGAAATTGGTTTCCACACCTGCGGCATACAGCTGAATCCGCTGTCCCCGCCCTTTGACAGTATCATCACATGCAAGGACATATGCGCCCGGCGCGATGAAATGCATCACCATCACGCCCATTTCAAAGACACGTCCGCCATAGGTCACGCCTGCAAATGCATGACCGCATTCATGAAGAATCAGACCCGACAGCAGACCGAGCACAAATCCGATGATGAATCCGCCCGGAATATTCCCGTATTCCACACGGTATTCACAGACCCAAAACAATGCCGTCCCGAGGACAAACACCGGAAGCCACAGCAGCATCAGAAGCAGGTTCCAGCGCCGTGCAAACCGTCTTGCCCGCGGCGTCCATTTTGGAATGACCAGCGGCAGCATCCAGGTTCCGATCGACGTACTCCGCAGACGCTTGCGGCGGATCAGATCGTATTTTTGGAGGAATGCAAGCTGCTCTCCGACCTCCTCGCGCGTAAAAAAGTCCGCAATCGCATAAGGATCGGTATAGCCATCCAGCTGTTTTGCATACCACGCATCCCAGATCGGAAACGAATACTGATTGCCGGTGGCATGATCGGTAATCTCAACATCCTCATCGGAGGTGCGGCGGAAGGTCAGCGTATTTGTGAGCTTCGGATAGGGATACTTCATTGCCGCTGTCACCTCCTGTGCTGTTCATGCGGCTCACGTCTGCGGAACCGAGGTTATCTGTCCCAGACCAGCGTGCCGTTTTGTTCTTTGATGGGAACGAAAATCGGCGTTTCACGACGGTTACCGATGGGTGTGTTCGGAGCATGAATCGACAGATACATCTGTCCGTCCGTATCAAAGAACAGCATACCGTGACCGCCTTCATATTCGCCCGTCATGTTTTTGGAGAAAAGAAGCGTTTCATCCTGCGACCAGTTCCCGTCCACTCGACCGTTGTCGGAACGCGCAATACCGACGCAGTAGCCGGCATCCTCAAAGTTTGACCAGATCATGATAAGCTGTCCATCGGCACACTTGTGCATAAAACAGCCGTCGGTCACGCGCTGATTGGTCCATGACGGATCGTCGGCGCGGAACAGCTCGATGGGCTCGGATATCATCGTTTTGAGATCGTCGGACAGCTTTGCCGCCGCCATCCGTCCGATGCCGTCATCGGTGCAGGTCCACTCATGAACGAACACCATCCACGGCTGACCTTCTTCATCGACATAAAGCGTTCCGTCGATGCAGTCCCAGTCCCGCGGGGTGACATGTCCCTCAGCATGGCGGACAAATGGTCCCCCAGGCTTCTCCGCACGGAAAACCGTACAGCCACGCATTCCGCTTTCCGCAGATTTGTATGTAGTGAACATATAGAACGCGCCATGATAGCGGTGAACCTCAGGCGCCCAATGACAAGCCGCAGCATCCGCCGGAACCTCGACCACGACGCCGAGGTCTTCCCATTCGCCGGAAAGTGAACCGGATGTGTTCTTAAAGCACCGCCAGCCGGTACCATACGCATAGTAGACACCGTCTTCAATAACAATAAACGGATCCCGCAGACACGGGATAGTGGAAGTAATGATGGATTTCATGGTGATGTCCTTTCTGTGATGGTTTGATACGGCGGGAGACAAGCCCCCGCCCTACGGAATCCCTGCAGCCATCTGCGATCATCGCAATCGCTTTACTGTATCGGCTCAAAATCAGCTGCACCATGCTTGCACAGCGGGCAGATGAAGTCTTCGGGCAGCTCGTCTCCTTCGTAAATATAGCCGCAGACCTTGCAGACAAATCCCTTCTTGCCGTCTGTTTCGGGCTTGGGCTTGACGTTGTTCTGATAGTAGGTATAGGTCATCGTTTCGCGGTCGGAAAGCACTCTTGCTTCGGTAACGGAGCAGATGAACATGCCATGGGTATCCAGGTCGATATACTGCTCAACCTTCAGCGACATGAAAGAATTGATATAGCGCGGCAGGAACACAAGACCGTTGTCGGAACGGAGCGGCGTGCAGTCGGCAAACTTGTCAACATTGCGTCCGGATCGG
>SVRM01000006.1 GCA_015064785.1 Oscillospiraceae bacterium | reverse complement strand
AAATCATGGCTGTGGAGAGGAGTGCGATTGCCATGAGAGAGGATGCGATGCGTGCGTTCTTTTTCATGGGGAAACTCCTTTCGGACAAATTTTTTCGGGGACAATCAGCGAATCATGAAATTCTCACCGAGATTGGCTTTTGCATCTTCTGCCAGCATTGCTTTGAATTCCTCGGAAAGAGGTCTGAACGGCTTGCGGCAGGTACCGTAGTCCAGACCGCCGATCTTGAGCAGCTCCTTGCAGGCAGGCATAACGCCGTACTTGAGCACTGCCGCGATGATTTCGTTTGCCTTGCGCTGGACATCGAGTGCTTCCTTGGTCTTCCCCTCATGATAGAGACGGTAGATTTCGAGCATTCTGTCGGGCTGGAAGTTATAGGTCGTACCGATACCGCCGTCAGCCCCTGCGGACAGACCGGAGAGCAGCATTTCGTCGGAGCCATTGTAGAAGATGTGGTCGGGATGCAGGGTGACGAGACGTTCAAGCTGGAAGAAGTCAGATGCGGTGAACTTCATGCCGGCAACACCGGGGATCATCAGAAGCTCATGCAGCTGGTCAAAGTTCAGCGTCATACCGGTGCGCGCGGGAATGTTATAAATGATGACAGGCAGACTCGATGCCTTCGTGATGTCGATGTAATACTGCTTGACATCGGCAAAGGAGTATGCAAAGTAGAGCGGTGTGACCGAGGACAGTGCATCGGCGCCGACTTTTTCTGCGTGCGCGGCGAGCTCACACGTTTCGCGTGTACCGGTTGCACCGATGTGCGCGATGACGGTGATCTTGCCCTTTGCTTCCTCGACGACGGTTTCCAGCAGCTGCTTGCGTTCTTCGATGGAGAGCAGCAGCATTTCGCCGGAGGAGCCGCCGACGTAAACGCCGTGGACACCTGCTTTGATTAAGCGGCGGACAAGCGCACGGATGCGGTCGGTATCGAGGGCAGACAGGTCATCGGTAAAGCCGGTGAGCAGAGCGGGCATAATGCCTTTTAAGAATTCGGGTTTCATAATCGTTTGATTCCTTTCCTTTATATATAAGATGTATTAAAGATGTGCAAACAGAAAATCGATGCCGTCGTCATTTGGGTCCAACTCATGGTATCCGTCAAAGGTGAACAGACGAATGTGATCCTCCGCTCCCTGTGCGGCAAAGAAGGGTTTGAGCCGTTCAAATTCTGCCTTGGCGCTGTCGGAGCCAAAAAGCTGATCCTGATCGCCTGCATCAAAGCAGATATAACGCGGTGCGACGAGTGCGGCAATTTCCGCCTCCAAAAACGTATTGGCACTGTTCTTCCATGTCCAGTCGGTGAAGCTGTTATACTTGATGGCATCGACAAACGAGCAGGATGCGTATGCTGACCGGATGCGCGTGTCCGCGGCGGCAGTCATCGTCGTGAAGAATCCGCCGTAGGAAAGACCTGCCATACCGACGCGGGCTGCGTCGACATACGGCTGAGTCACAAAATAGTCGATACAGCGCATGATCGCAAAGACCTCCAGCGCGGTCATCGACGAGCCGACCTGCTTGAGATCGGAGTCAATACGCTGGCGCTCATGCGGATCGCCGAACATCTCGGGGTTCCACAATAACAGCTGCGGCGCGAAAACGACAGCGCCGCGTTTTAGCAGTCGCGGTGTCTGATGGTTATAGTTGTTGTCGCCGTAAAAGTCGGAGCAGACCTCCGGGGTTCCGCCGCCGCCGTGCTGGGAGATGACAAACGGTGCCCTCGCCTCCCTGTCATGCGGCAGGAACAGGATGCCGTAAACGGTATAGTCGCCGAGCACTGCCAGCCGCATCCGTCGGATTTCGCACATGCCGTCATCCCCAACATAAGTGTCCTCAACACAAGTCACGGGATCATTTTTCAGCGTTTCATATTCTGTCAGCGGAGAACCGAGCATTTCATAGTAGGCGCGGCGGTAATCATCGGGGTTTTCCGCCAACCTCTCAGGTGTGATAAAGGACTTCCGGTTTTGTGCGGCTCCCTCCTGCAATCCGGCAAGATAAGACTTCACAGATGCGAGATACCCCACCCGATATGGACGGGAGACCTCCTTTTCTTCGGTAAACGGTACATAAGCCATCTGAAAAACCACGCTCCTTTTGGGAAATTTTACATTCGACACTATCATATTACTATATTTTTTCGAACTTGTCAACATTTTTTTGAAACTTCTCTTTTCAATTCGGATTTTTTATGGTAAAATAAAGATAACCAAATTCTATCTGCATACAGAAAGGAACCAAACCAATGAAAGCATACGGAAAAACAACCTGGATGATCCCCGACACGTACTTACAGGCAGCTGAGAAGTCCCGCTCCTCCGATCCCGGTGACCGCAGCCACGAAGCAATCTGCGTGCTCAACACATCGGACGAAGACGCACACATTTCCCTGACGCTGTTCTTTGAGGACCGCGAACCGAACACCGCATTTACCTCCTTCTGCGGTGCACGCCGTACCCATCACATCCGTTTGGACAAAATCCGCGACGCAGAGGGCAACGGTATTCCGGAAGCAGTTCCCTACGCGATTCTGCTGGAGTCCGATACGCCTGTGGTCGTACAGTATTCCCGTCTCGATACCTCTGCGGCTGAAATGGCATTGATGACGACGATTGCGTACGCAGTAGAAGATTGAGCTTTCCTGACCTCCAAACGTCATAATCGAGACAGATGTAGGGGCGATTCATGAATCGCCCGCTGTCCGAATTATCCGGCAAGTACCGTCCGTGACAGAAGCACCGAAAATACTTGACAAACTGCCGCATCTGTGCTATAATAAAAACAGAAAGCACCGATGACGGTACTTCCCTGCTTTAAGTTATTGAAATAACCGCCGCAAGTTGGAAGCGAGGGCGGTTATTTCTTTTTGTTATGATTGTCAACCACACCTTGTCAAAAATAAAAAGAACAGGAGCACTCCTTTTGCCGGATGGCAGGGAGTGCTCCTGTTTTCATACTATTACCTCACAAATTCAACATCACAATCGCCGCAACGCCGAGCAGGATGGCAATCCACTTCTTCCACGAAATCTGCTCACCGAAGAACAGGCGTGAACCGATGACAGCAATCATGGGACCGCCGCCCTGGACTGCGGGATAGACAATCGCACCGTCCATCAGCGTTGCCAGCAGAACGACCATCAGATTCAGACCGAAGTTGGCAAAACCGATCAGCAGGAACAGAACAATCATAACCAGCGCAAAGAAATCGCGCATGACAACGCGGTCCTCCTTGTTTTGGCGGGAGCGCAGGATGGCAAACAGGACAAGTGAAGTCACGGTTGCAAAGAAATAGCTGTAAACGAGGTACTGCGATGCATAGGCATTCTCCGATGCCATTGCATAAATTTTTGAGGTGACAGAGAGCAAACCGTTGCACAGGCACGATGCGACAGACAGCAGAATCCACTTCAGCGAAATCTTCTTCTCACCGGTGACCTTCGGGTTGGTGAACAGGAACATACAGACCACAAGCAGCAGAATTCCGCCGATGCGCACGGGTGTGATCGGCTCACCGAGGAAACAAAACGAGTAAATCAGCGGGAAAATCAGGCTGAAATTGACAATCAGCGTCGTCAGCGACAGCGGACCGTCCTCCAGTGCTTTCAGATTCGTGAAAACGCAGATGGAGAAAAAGCATCCGAACAGCGCCGCCGTCAGAAGACCGGAAAGCGGAATATACAGATTGCCCGTGGTAACCAGCGCAGAAATCAATGCGCCGACCATTGCGGATGCGGAAAAGCAGCCGTTGAACAGCTGCAGCTCTGCAAGCGACTTACAGCGGCTGTTGGCAGGCTTCAATCCGATGGAGTAGATGCCGCTCATCAGGATGGCGAGCATCAAAAACAGAATGGGTTTCATGATCAGTGTCCTTTCTTGGATTGCGGAATATTATGCTTTCATCGCAAGGTCAACGACCTCTGCAATATCGCGGCAGATAAATTCGGAAACATCCTTTGCCGCCTGTACGCCCGACGCCATCGCGCATCCGTGATATCGTCGGAGCATCGGCAGATCGTTGTAGTTATCACCGGCGGTGAAGATGTTGTCCTCATCAACGCCCATCAGTGCGGCGTATTTGGCAATGCCCTCGCCTTTGTCCATCCCGCGCACGGGAATGTCGATGCAGGTACCGTTCTGCTGCGGGAAAACATAATCACCGAATTCTTCCATCAGCTGTGCTGTCACGCGCGCTGTCATTTCCTCGGTTTCACAGGCTGTATTGAGCATGGCAAACGTATCCATTTTCGCAAAGACATCTTTTTCGAGATCGCCAAACGGGTCAAGCTGTGTCCATCCGTACTTGCCGCCGTCGGGATAATCGGGATGAATGTCAAGCCGTGTATCACCAAAGGCAATGCCGCACTGCCGACCGGTCAGCTCCCAGATTCTGCGTACCAGAGCACGGGAAAGCGTGGTATCGCCGTAGGGCTGGTCGCCGCGGATCGGACTTTCATACAGCGTGTTGCCGTCGGCGTCAATTGCCATCGCGCCATTCATCGCCAGAATAAAGTCAAAGCCGAAGCGCTTGTCATTGGCGAAGGCACTGAAGCTGCCGATTTTATCGCGTCCTGTGACAATCCCGAACAGATTGCCCGCCGCGCGGAAGCGTGCAATGGCATCGACAACACGCGGGGGAATCCCGTCAATGGTCAGTGTGCCGTCATAGTCAGTTGCAATGATTTTTCTCATGTTGATCTCCTGATTTATGAATCGTAACGTCCGAAATTCTGAATCGCCGCCATGACAACGCGCATACTGGTCAGCAGAGAGCCGTTGTTGATCGAGCCTGCCGTTGCCAGATTCAGACCGCGTGCGCCGAGTGCCTTGATCTGCTCGCAGTCGCGCTTGACCTCGGCAATGATATCGTCCTCATTGTTGCGCATGAACGTAAAGGGCGCGAGCTGACCGTCAATGCGGGTATGCGGCATCTGTCGGCGAATCTCATCAACCGTGACCGTCGGACCGAAGTTGCAGCCGGTGAGGTTGAAATCGGCAAGCTGGGGAATGAGATGCCCCATGGCAGAGTCGGAATGCTGATAGCGATGATCACCGGGATTCGGTGAGACACGTTCAAACACGCTTTTCAGAATCGGATAACCGAATGCGTGATACATTTCGGGTGTCATCAGATTGGAGTCATCATCGTTGAACGAGAATCCGTGGACGAAATTCGTTTCATCGTGTCCGGATTCGCGGATAAACAGCGTGATGTATGCATGAAGTACGCCTGTGATCGCATCGGCAAACCGACGGAACAGCCCCTCATTGTCATAATAGAGATACAGCAGGTTTTCCGTGCCGTAAACCGAGGTGGCAAGGGTAACGGGACCGCGGATGGCTGTGAACTGTCCCGGGCGGCGTCCGTAGATTTCATAAACCTGTCGGCAGCGTTCATCCCAGTCCTTTGGCAGGACAAACGCACGGAATGCCTCGTCATCGGCAATCAGTGCTTCCACCCAGTCAAGACGTTTGGACAAATCATCCTCGTCTGCCATGGTGCCGCGCAGCCATGTCGTATTGCCGTCAAACTCATATTTCCCGCCGAAGATCTCGCCGATCTGGCGATAACCGGGAATTGTGACCTTCGGTGCTTCGGTCGGCTTGTGTTCGCCAAGCAGCGCACGACCGACGATCTTCCGTGCCTTTTCGTTATAGCGGCAGTTGAGGTCATAGCGTCGCCCAGGATCGGTATAGCCCCACGGCTGTCCTTCTTCGCCAAGCTCGGCAAAAACACATTCGTCACTCATGCGGATGCCGAGTGCCACTTGTTTGGCATCGGGTGAAAAGCAATTATCTTTGTGCGCTTCGTCTTCGTCGCGCCAGAATTGTTCGATATCGAGATCCAGTTTCATCAAAGGGTACCTCCATGTTTTTATCTTTTTATAATCGATTGCAAAATTGCATTTTGCAATCGGTCTCATCGGGCTGACGCAGCCCGATGGCTCCCTTCGGTCGCTTTGAAGGAGTCTTTTTGGGCGGGAGACCCGCCCAAGCGACGCAATTTGTTTATATATCGCCCATTGGGCGATAAAGGTAGGCAATTTTGCAATTGCCTATTTATCTTTTTAACTATACCACAAAATCGTCGAATGCGCAAGTCCCTTTCCGCAAATTTCGGAAAATTTTGTAAATATACTCCGGCATACAGAAACGAGAGAACCAGATGGATGTTTCCATCGTGTTCTCTCGTTGGATTCCGGTTGACATTTTTCTGTTTTCATGATATAATACCTGCGATGAATCATGCATCAGCATGATTCATCCGGAAAGCACCAGTACGGTGGCGGTATATCCCCTGCGATGATTCATCACGGGGATGCGATTTCTTTTTGACATTGCCTTCCCGATGAGGGGAGGTGAGCATCATGTACGTGACTTGGGAATTGTTATTTCTCTTTGGCGGTTTTATTCTCGCCTTACTCACTTATATTGATTTACATAACAAAAAGAAATAACCGCCCTGACTTCGAACCTCGGACGGTTATATCTTTAACTTAACGCAGGGGAAGTACCGTCACCGGTGCTTTCTGTATTTTTATTATACCACGATTATCGTGATTTGTCAAGAATTTTATCAATATCCCCGCACAGCGTCATATAGCGACCGTGCGGGGATGCTTTTGTTAGCTGTTATAATAATTGATCAGACAGCCGTCCAGAATGATCTTACGCTCATCATCGGTCAAAGAACCGAGCGTCAGCGCAAATGCCGTCTTGCTGCCGTCTTCTTTGACGGTGTACGCAGTGATCGTCTCTGCCTTTTCAGCAACGGCGCGGCGGATATCGGGGAGGAAAATCCAGTCGCCGATGCCAAACGGCAGGTCTTCTGCCTGTTTCGCATCCGCAAAGACAAGCGGCAGCATACCCCAGTTGATCAGATTGGAGCGGTAACGCTTGGTCGCGTATTCCACTGCAATGTTTGCCCAGCCGCCGAGCACCTTCTGGCAGGAAGCGGCCTGCTCTCTGGCAGAACCGTCACCGGGCTTGTTCGCATAAACGAGCGTACCGATACCGACGCGGGATGCGTCAAGGGATGCCTTGCCGTCAAAAGTGCGGAGGACATCGTAGATTGCCTTGATGGGTGCGGGTTCCACGCCATCAAGACGCATATTCTCCAGCGTCTTGACTTCTTTTGCGCGTCCGACATAGGCAGGGTCCTTGCGGGAAAGCGCAAATTCGGCGAGCTTGAGCGGATTGGAGCGGTAAGAGGATGTTTCGCCGGACGGAATCAGCTCGTCGGTCGTGGTGACAGGGTCGGTGATGACCGAGGCAACGCGCAGCAGCAGATCGTCGGTCAGTGCTTCCATCTTCGGCCAGTCCGCAATGTTCGGACCGAACTTCAGCGCGGCGTCGGTTTCGGGCTTGCCCCAGCCAAAGTAGCAGCGCTTCTGATAAATCGCGCCGTCAAACTTGTATTCCGGAATATCCTCGCAATAATCAATTTCCGCGGCAGAGGTCAGCACACCACCGTTTTTCGCCGTTGCGGCAATGGAGCGGGCGTCCATCAGTGCAACAGATGCGATCTGACCGCCGGAGGGCTTGGAGCCTTCGCGGTTCGGGAAGTTTCTGGTAGAGTGACGAATCGACAGACCGCCGTTGGACGGAACGTCACCAGCACCGAAGCACGGTCCGCAGAATGCGGTACGCAGCGTGACACCCGCAGAAAGCAAACTTTCTGCGGCGCCGGAACGGACAAGTGCCAGATTGACGGGCTGGCTTGCCGGATATGCCGACAGCTGGAACGCACCGCATCCGGTGGAAGCACCGTCGAGAATGTTTGCGGCGATGGCGAGATTGTCGTAAGTACCGCCGGCACAGCCTGCAATGACACCCTGATCGACGAGAACTCTGCCGTCGGGCGCGATCTTATCGGTCAGCGTAAAGGTCAGATTCGGCGTTTCGAGCTGTTCTGCGGCGGACTGCTCCACTTTGCGCAGAATATCTGCGGCATTGGCATTCAGCTCGCGGATGGAATAGACATTGGAGGGATGGAACGGCAGTGCGATCATCGGCTCCACCTTGGAGAGATCGATCTTCACCACGCGGTCATAGTAGGCGACCTTACCGGGCGTGAGCTTCTTATATTCGTTTTCTCTGCCGTGGACAGCAAAATAACGGTGGGTTTCCTCGTCTGTGACCCAGATGGAGGACAGACAGGTGGTTTCCGTCGTCATGACATCGATGCCGTTGCGGAACTCAATCGGCAAATTGGCAATGCCGTCACCGACAAATTCGAGCACGCGGTTCTTGACAAAACCGTCGGCAAACGTCGCACCGATCAGTGCCAATGCCACATCCTGCGGACCGACGCCGTGAGACGGCTTGCCTGTCAGATAGACACCGACAACCTCGGGACGGGCGATATCGTAGGTTCTTTTGCACAGCTGCTTGACCAGCTCCGGACCTCCCTCACCGATTGCCATCGTACCGAGTGCGCCGTAACGGGTATGGCTGTCGGAGCCGAGAATCATTTTTCCGCATCCGGACATCATCTCGCGCATATAGGAGTGAATGACAGCAAGGTGTGCCGGGACGAAGTTGCCGCCGTACTTCTTTGCGGCAGACAGACCGAAGACATGGTCGTCCTCGTTGATCGTACCGCCGACCGCACACAAGCTGTTATGGCAGTTGGTCAATACATACGGCAGTGGAAATTCGGTTAAGCCGCTTGCGCGAGCCGTCTGGATGATGCCGACATACGTAATATCGTGCGATGCCATCGCGTCAAATTTGATTTTCAGCTGGCTGTCATCGCCGGAGGTGTTGTGCGCAGACAGTATCGACCACGCCATGGTGTTGTTCTTTGCTTCTTCTTTTGTTGTATGAATGCCCCTGACATTCAGTGCAGCCGCATCTGTGACCAGCGTTTCGCCGTCGACGAGATACGCACCGCCGATAAGTTTCTCAATCATGGGAGTTCCCTTTCTTTTTCAGTTATCGGTAAACCGATCAATGTTCGTGATCGTGCGAATGGGTCAGATCTTCCTCGGTTGCCGCACGTTCCTCAACCAGCGCATTGCGAATGGTAATCAGTTCTTCGTGTGCATGTGCATTGGTCAGATCGTCTGCAAGGATATCAAGCCCATGCGCAAGCAGCGGAATCCATGTCTTTGCCAGCTCCGGCTGCATGATAAGATGCCCGTAGACCTCATTCATAACAAGGAATTCGGAATGCATCTTCTCCCCCTGCACCTGATAGAACAGGCAAAGCATGTTGTTGTAATCGGCAACCGCCGCGGTATAGAGATAGTCCTCGCCGCCATCGTTGAAATTTCTGAACGATTCCGCCGCATAATGCGCGCTGGAACGTGCGAGGTTGGTGACGGTGTTGTCAAATCGGTTCTTTTCCTCAAATGTCATCACGCCGCAGATCACAACGGCGACGAGCAGAACGGCACAAACGCCGATCAAAATTTTGGATAGCTTATCGAGCTTCTGTTTTGCCATGATCCGGATTCCTCCTCATCCTTCAATTTTTTCAGAGAACGGCTTTTACCGCCGCAATCTGGCGCAGGACAGATTCTCTTGCAGGACCGCCGGTAACACATCTTCCGTTTACGCAGGTATCAAGGCTGATTGCTTCAAAGATATCCTCGCCGAAGACCTCGGAGAAGGAACGGTATTCGTCGAGCGTCATGGTTTCCAACGTCTTTTCGTTTGCAATGCAGTAAGCAACGATACCGCCAACGATCTTATATGCCGCACGGAACGGCATTCCCTGCTTGACGAGATAGTCTGCACAGTCGGTGGCATTGATGAAGCCGCCGGATGCCGCTTTTCTCAGATTGTCACGCTTCACGGTCATCGTTGCGAACATGGATGTGAAGACCTCCACTGCAATCTTGGTGTTGTCGATTGCATCGAAAATCGCTTCCTTGTCCTCCTGCATATCCTTGTTATAAGCAAGCGGCAGTCCCTTCATCATGACAAGCAGCGTCTGTAAATCTCCGTAAACTCTGCCTGTCTTGCCGCGGACAAGCTCAGCCACGTCGGGATTCTTCTTCTGCGGCATGATCGAGGAGCCGGTGGAATAGGCGTCGTCGAGCTCCAGGAATGCAAATTCCGACGAACACCAGAGGATGATTTCCTCGGCGAAGCGGCTCATATGCATCATCAGCATCGACAGATCGGATGCCAGCTCAATGACAAAGTCGCGGTCGGAAACGCCGTCGATGGAGTTGAGCGTGACAGAGGGGAAGCCGAGCAGGTCAGCAACGCGCTCGCGGTTGATCGGATAGGTGGTCGATGCCAGCGCACCGGAGCCGAGCGGCATCACATCGGTGCGGCGATAGGTATCGGAAAGTCTGTCAAGGTCGCGCATAAACATCTGCGCATATGCAAGCACATAGTGTGCAAACGTGACCGGCTGTGCTCTTTGCAGATGCGTATATCCGGACATGACCGTATCGATGTGTTCCTCTGCTTTGTCGGCAATCGCGGAAAGCAGGTTCTTCACAAGCGCCTTGATCTCGCCGATCTCGTACTTGCAGTACATACGGATATCGAGTGCGACCTGGTCATTGCGGGAACGTGCGGTATGCAGACGCTTGCCCGTATCACCGATGCGCGCGGTCAGCACTTCTTCCACAAACATATGGATATCTTCCGCCTCGGGATTGATCTCCAGCGCACCGGATTCGAGGTCGGCGAGGATTTCTTTCAGTCCTGCAATGATTTTTTCGGATTCTTCCTTTGCGATGATGCCGCACTCGCCGAGCATCGTCGCGTGTGCGATGCTGCCCGTGATGTCCTGTTTGTACATCCGGCAGTCAAAGGAAATGGATGAATTGAAGTCGTTGACACGGGTGTCAACATCTTTGGAAAATCTTCCTGCCCACATTTTCATGGTTTTGTCTCCTAATACTCAGCTGCAATATCATGTTTTTTTGGAAAGAACAGTGCGGCAATACGCAGAATAAAGCCTTCCCTGGTCAGGGAAGGTGGCACGCGCCAGCGTGACGGATGAGTCGTCCGTTTCCATTCTTTCAACATGAACAGCTATCACTATTTTTTCATTTGATCTGCTGTCACTCCAAGTGTCTTCAGCAAATCTTCACATACAGCAATAAAATTATGATTGATATCCTGATTGCTGTATCGCTTAATTGTCATGCCTCTATCGTGCAAGACTTTATCACGTTCAGCATCTGCAAGCCTATTCTCTGCCATTTGATGCCGTGCTCCGTCGATTTCAATGACCAGTTTTTTACTTGCAATATAAAAATCAACAATATAATTACCGAGCATTCGCTGACGATACACAAGAATCGGCAGCTTTTTCAGAAAATCATACCAGAGACGACATTCCTGTGGAGTCATATCCCGGCGCAATCGGCGAGCATTACGTTTCAGATTCTGATTGTATTGCTGCATATTTTCCTCCACAAAAGCAAATGAATACAATGCCGCCGTTTTTCGACTCATCCGTCACGCTTCGCGTGCCACCTTCCCTGACCAGGGAAGGCTTTTCGTGCGAGTCATCGCCTTGATTTTCTCTCCGACACAACTGCGTAATAAATACTTACAAAAAATGACCAAAAGGGCTGTCACATTCTGCCGCAACAGCCCTTTGATTATTTGATTCTTACTTGCGGTTTGCGTCGAGCTTTGCCTTAACCTTGATCGGCAAACCGAAGAGGTTGATAAAGCCGGCGGAATCTGCCTGGTTGTAATCTTCATCCTCACCGAAGGACGCGGTCTGTTCGTCGTACAGGGTGTAGGGAGAGGTAACACCGGCGTTGATGAGGTTGCCCTTGTAGAGCTTGAGCTTGACGTCACCGGTAACAGTTTCCTGTGCCTTGTCGACAAATGCGCAGAGGGATTCGCGCAGAGGCGTGAACCACTGACCGTTATAAACGAGGTCAGCCATCTTCGGCGCGATCATTGCCTGCTGGAAGTGGAAGGTTTCCTTATCAAGGCAGATGGTTTCCAGAACATTGTGTGCCTTGTAAAGGATGGTACCTGCGGGCGTTTCGTAGACACCGCGGCTCTTCATACCGACGAGACGGTTTTCAACGATATCGAGGAGCCCAATGCCGTTCTTACCGCCGATTTCGTTCAGCGTTTCGACCAGTTCAATCGGCTTCATTTCAACGCCGTTGACAGCGGTCGGAATACCCTTTTCAAAGTGGATGGTGACATAGGTGGGAACGTCGGGTGCCTGTTCGGGGGAGACGCTCAGTTCCAGGAAGCCTTCCTTGTTGTACTGCGGCTCATTTGCCGGGCTTTCGAGGTCCATGCCTTCGTGAGACAGGTGCCAGATGTTCTTGTCCTTGGAGTAGTTGGTTTCGCGGTTGATCTTGAGGGGGATGTTGTGTGCTTCGGCGTAGTCGATTTCTTCGTCGCGGGACTTGATATCCCATTCACGCCACGGCGCGATGATCGCCATATCAGGTGCAAATGCCTTGATGGTCAGCTCAAAACGAACCTGGTCGTTACCCTTACCGGTACAGCCGTGGCAGATGGCGTCAGCACCTTCCGCCAGTGCGATTTCAACGAGACGCTTTGCGATGCAGGGACGCGCGTGGGAGGTACCCAGCAGGTAGTCTTCATACTTTGCGTCAGCCTTGAGGCACGGCCAGATGAATTCGGTAATGTATTCTTCGCGCAGGTCTTCAATGTACAGCTTGGAAGCACCGGTCTTCAGTGCCTTTTCTTCCAGACCGTCAAGCTCGGTACCCTGACCGACGTTGCCGGAAACCGCGATAACTTCACAGTTGTTATAGTTTTCCTTCAGCCACGGGATGATGATGGAGGTATCAAGACCGCCGGAGTAGGCGAGAACGACCTTTTTGATGTTTTCCTTTTTCATGATGCTTTGCCTTTCTTTTTGAGTGTCTGTATTTTTCAAAAATGATGGTATAATTATACAATATTTCGATCGAAAATGCAAGATGCAGAATGACGAAATAGCACATCCGTCTGCATTGATTCCTGTGCAGATGAAACAATTATGCAAAGACAGATGGACTTTTCGCGCAGACTGCAGCAATTCCGCATGTTTCGCATAAAAATACACAGCACGCGGAATATGCATGTATTATATGCATATTCGCGTATACACAGACCCCGCGCCCGTCAGATTATGCCTCAAGGAGCGCACAGAACTGCTCGACATCCTCCGCAAATGCGGCAAGACCTGCTGCCCAGAATGCCTTGTCTGTCAGGTCAATCCCCGCGATCGCCGCAGCATCCTCGACCGTGCAGACAGAGGTAGCGTTGAGGAGCTTTTTGTACATCGGCACAAAGTCCGCGCCCATTTCCTCGTATTTTGCGTAAAGACCGCGTGCGAACAGACCGCCGAACGCATAGGGGAAGTTATAGAAGGACAGACCGCCGGAATAGTAATGGCTCTTGCAGACCCACATATAAGGATGCAGCGTCGATTCGTCCAGTCCCTCTCCATACGCCTCACGCTGCGCATCGAGCATCAGCGCACAGAGACGGTCGGCATCGAGGAATTCTGCCTGTCTGTGTTCAAAGACAGATGCCTCAAACAGATAGCGGGAGTAGATATCACAGATGATCTGTGTCGCATCCTGTAAGCGGGATTCGAGGAGTGCCAGCTTTTCATTTTTATCGGTCGCACGTGCAATGGCGGTACCGGTGACAAGCGTTTCGTTGAACGTCGATGCGGTTTCCGCAACAGGCATCGTGTAATCCTGCGTCAGCGGAGAGTGGGAAAAGACCATCTTATCGTGGAAGGAGTGACCCAGCTCATGTGCCAGCGTGACGATATCACCGAACGCGCCGTCAAAGTTGGTCAGCACGCGGCTCTGACCAATGGGAGCAATCCCCATGTCAAACGCACCGCCGACCTTGCCCTCGCGCGGGAAGAAGTCGATGCGGCGTTCCTCAAAGGATGCCTTTACCATATCGTGCATTTCAGAGTCAAAGCCGGCAAAGATATCGAGCAGGTAGTCCTTGGCTTCCTCGACAGTATATTTTTTGTCCATACCGCCCATCGGTGCGAACAGATCCCACCACGGAAGTCCCTCTTTATGTCCGAGTGCCTTTGCCTTGGCGCGCAGATACTTGCGGAAGTGGGGCATATAGTCGACCATCGCACCGAGCAGCGCATCGAGCGTTTCACGCTTCATGCGGGAGGCTTTCAGTGCCTTGTCCAGCGGAGATTCATAGCCGCGCACGGAACATTCGGTCAGCACCTGCTGCTTGATGGAGTTGAGCGAGAACGCAACGGCATCCCGGACCTTATCGTAGCAGGCAAGCTCGGCATCGTAGGCATCCTTTCGTACCGCAGGATCCGCGTCATACGCGAGGTTGCGCACCTCGGTCAGCGTGATCTCCTTGCCGCGGTAATTGGTCTTGACCGACGACGTCAGATAGTCGCGCATATCAGACCAGGCGGATGCGCCGGAGATGTTCAGTCGTGCAAACAGGGCTTCCTCACGGTCGGAGAGCAGGTAACGGTTTTCGCGCTTGATGGAGTCGAGCAGGAAGCGGTATTCGTGCAGGGATGCGTCGGCATTGACAATGGCATCGAGATTCTCAATGGACGCCACCTTCTGCTGAAGCACCGTGTCGGCAGCGGCAGTAGCGCTGAGCTTCATCATCAGATTGCCCATCATGCTTGCGGCTTCCATGTCGGCGGTATTTGCGGCGGAGCGCAGCTGGGTATAGCAGATCAGCTTGGTCGCAAGGGTGTTCACCTGCTCGTAAAGGTCGATATAGCGGTGCAGAAACGTGCCCGCGTCTCCCATTTCCTCAGCGGAAAAGGCATTGACCTCGGAGATGACAGCGTCCAGTGCGGCGAGGTCTTCGGTGAATGCGGGCGTATCAAAGCCCGTGTAAAGTACGGATAAGTCCCATGTGTAGTCCATAACAGAAAATTCCTTTCGTTTGTAAGAATGATGGTTGTATTTGGTTTTCAGCGTCCGCACGCCTGCCTTTGCATTCTCGTAGAGGGTGTGCAGAACGCCGAGTGTTTTTTGATCGTTTGGAAAGAGACGGCGCAGAAGAACAATCGCGATTGCCGCAGTTGCGAGTTTTTCAGGAGAGATGGGCAGCCACAAAAACGCCAGATACGCACCGCCGACCGCCGTCATCCAACCAATGCCAAGCACTGCACCAACCGCAGTCAGCACATACGCCCACCCATTGGTCATCATCCACGCAATGCCGACGCACAGCAAAAATCGCGGGTTGGTCATGCAGAGCAGCGCTGTTTTCAGTATGCCGCAGAGCTGTCGGAACCACAGCTTCAACAGCGTGCCTCCCAGTCCTGCCGCAAGATCGCATAAACACTTGCATCGACAATACCGCGATTACTCCGGTCTGCGGCACGGTGTGTCCCCTCGTATGTCATACCGCATTTCTGCATAACGCGTCCGGAGGCCGGATTCTCAGGATCGTGCTGAGATTCAATGCGGTTCATACCAACCTCGGAAAAGAGGTAATCAATGACCGCATGCAGCGCTTCACTGGTATAGCCGCAGTTCCAGAACAGCTGACCGATGGCGTAGCCGATATGAGCAAGTGCCAATGCATCGTCACAGAAATTGACACCGATGGTCCCAATGGGCTGACCGAAATCCAATGGCACAATCGCCCACTGATAAAAGGCAGGATCGTCATACCCGGCAATCCAGTCTGCAAGCACTGCACGGGATATGGTAACATCGCTGTGCGGCGGCCAGCGCAGAAAGCGTGTGACCTGCTCGTCTGACGCCCAGTTGTTGTACATCGCCTGTGCGTCATCCATGGTAAAGCGGCGCAGAGTCAGGCGCGGCGTTTGCAGCTTTTGTGTTCCGGTGTGGTGCGGGGACATCGTTTGTTCTCCTTTCGTGCGGAATGTGGAATACAGTATTTATTATTTTACCACAAAGATATGAACAAGTCATGCAAAATAAAGAAGAACGGTGATTTTTTGTACCGTTCTCCTGTTTTGTTTCCTTTATTTTCTCCCATACATCCGACAGTTTCTTACTCAAAAAGCGCCATCTGATCCACCCGGCACGACCTCATCTCCCGCACGTAGATCACATCCTCTGCTGTAATCTGACTGCACAGAATGGGGGACGCGGGATCGTATGCAGCGATACTGCGTTCCGTCAAAGTCCGGCTGTGATTGGCATAGCAGTATACACAGCCATTTGCACAGGTATGGTATGCGCCGATGTCGACAGCTTCGGCACAGCCGCAGAAGGGACGCTGATTTTTGTCCCGTGCGGCGGAAAGCGGAATCCCGCCGATGCACGACAAGCGCTGTGCATCAATACAGGCGCCATGTCCGATCCCCCATCGGCTGTAGTCCCCATCCTCGGCGCAGGTGTTGACAGAAATCCCAAAGTCCCGCGCAATCTCTGCAAAGCGGCAGGCGATCTCCTCCCTCTCCGCGCTGTCCGGCGGGCGGATACCGAGCGGACGGATTCTGCTCCCGATGTTCCGGTAAAGATCGAGAAAGCTGATGATACAGGTATCGGTATAACCTGCCAGTCTATCGCACATGGTGCGGAAGGCATTGATGTGATATATGACCGGATACCAGTCACAGATCAGAATCGGATCGTACCGCCAGATCACGCGCTCGCGTCCGATCATCGATGACAGCCGGCGAAAGGCAGGAATCAGAACCTCCTGCTTTGGCGGCAGATGCGCCTCAACATCCGTGTCATACGGCGTCAGCGTAAACTGAAAATAATAGGGATATTGTTCCAATACGCCGAGCCTGTCCATCATCGGCAGGGGATTTTTCGTCCAGAAGACAAAGCCGTCGACGACATCGGGCGTCAGCGCAATCCGGCTGACGCGGTGCGGATGCATCGGATTGCGGACAAGGACTTCGCCCGCATCCAGCCGGTTCCAAAACCAATCCGCGAAAAATGCCGGGATATCACACCGACGGCTCACACTGACAATCATACCTTTGGCATGGCTGTCATGCGCAGATCGGTACAGCCGTAGGGGATCATGTCAACCTTGACCGCCGCACCAATGGGCGCACGGGATTTCGGCATCCGCGCACAGACGAACGCAAAACCGTCCTCCTTTCCCCAGTCGATGGGTATCAGATTCGCTGTGATCTTCACGCACGGCTTTGTCTGATCGAAGACAGCACAGTCCGCAGGAAGCGGTGCGCATTCGGAATAAACAAAATTCTCATCGACAAACGCATAACCCCAGTCGGAGGTCGGAATCAGCATATAGTCACAATAAGGGAACCTGCGCTCGACACCGCCGCGGATGTATTCGCGCATGATCTTCTGATAAGCAACGGGAACGGCGTACAGCAGTGCGCCGCGATTGACGCACAGAAGGTCTTCATACAGCGCGGATTCCAGACGGATCTCATAACCAAAGGTCAGCGTCATCTCCACGCGGCCTTCCCAGACGCGGCGGACAGATGCAACCGTACCGGGTGTCAGTGCTTCGCCGTCCAGCTCTGCCGTCTTTGCATAGCCGGGAATGCGGATGTCCACAGAAAATTCCGTCGGGATCTCTGCTGTGACCGCAAGTTTCACGGTATCGCGGAACGGATAGCCGCCGGATACCTCCAGTCTGACGGGCGTGCCGTGCATGGTTGTTGTCACAGTCATCGGGACAGGGGATGCAACAAACAGCGCATCCTCGTTTTTCATGACAGCAGACAGTGCAAACTTCGGCCAGCCCTGCGGCATGTTCGCGGTACAGCAGCCGTAGTTGGGTTCCAGACCGAACAGATTCGCCTCCTGTCCGTTGGTACCGAAGATGCAGGCGGCGATATCGGGTGCGCAGGCGATCTGATTGATCTGCTGGTCATACTGATGCGACCACATATCGGCGGAAATTGTCGCTGGAAGCGCATTGAACGCAAGCCGTTCCAGAAGATCCCCCCACTGCGGATTGCCGGTGATGGCAAGCAGCCATTCGTCGGAATACATCGCCTCACAGACACCGCAAAGCTCGGTTCCCTGAATCGGCGCACGTCCGGAAAGACACTCATCTCCCGTGAAATGGCCGTTTGCCATGCCATGGTATTCCATCAGCGTTTCATACATATGACGGGAGAAGTCGTCGGAAATTTCCTTACCCAGACGCTTCTGCCACAACGTCTCCGCCTTGATTGCCATCGACAGGTTGACCACGTGCGTATCCCACTGCCACTTGCGTTCCGGAACCTTGTACTGCTCAAATTCCTCGTCGATGAGCTTTTTGTAATCCTTGCCCTGCTCGCGGAGCAGATCACAGTAATCGAGAATCCATTCCTCCTGCGTGCGCTCATACAGCCAGTACGCCGCAATCAGCCCCTCAAACCATCGGTACTGTCCCCAGCCGAACAGGGGATGTGCGGTAAGATGCCCGATTGCCTGACGGATGGAACGGGACACGGCAGTCTCGATACGGTCGGCATACGCCGGCTCGCAGTCTGCATACACGACCAGCACCTTGGTGATGAGCAGCAGCGCCCACATATCGTAATGCGCACGTGCTTCCCCGGAACACGGACAGATCCAGCCGTCCTCACACTGTCCTGCCAGAATGGCGTCGATGTAACGCTTTGCGCGTGCGATGCGATCCTCATCGCGCAGAAGATATGCCAGCGGAATGAAGCCGTCCAGCCAGTACGGGACGCGCTCCCAGCCCTCGCAGGTGCCGCCGATCCAGCGGGAATCGCGGACATCGGGCCAGATTTTGTCAAGGTTGCCTGCAAGACCGTCGGCTTCCGTTTTCAGCTGGTTATAAAGCCAGCCAGTGGGGTGAAGCTCGGCGGATTTGAGGAAGCTGTATTTATTTTCGGTGATGGTCATGGTGGGGTTCCTCCGTTTGTAATTCATTGGTGTTAGTGTAGCAGATAAACATGGAATTGTCAATAGACATGAGCCTCTTTCGGTTATTTTTTCTTTTGATATAGAGGTTTCGGTTCATCGACCAATCCAAGGATATAATCCACGGAAACATTATAATACTGTGCAAGTAATATCAGTTTTTCGCCGCTGATATCCGATTTTCCGTTTTCGATCTTGCTGTATTGCTGTTGTGTTGTTCCGATGACAGCCGCAATGACGGATTGATTCAGATCATGATCTTCTCGTAAATCTTTGATTCGGTACATAATTGATGTGCTCCATACTTTTTTCTATATTGTACCTTACAATTAAAAGATGTATTGACAATTACATCGAAAAGTTGTATAATAAACACGATTACAATTATTAGATGTAAAAGGAGAAGAGAAAATGAACGAATCAAGTCATCGGCAATGCGTAAATGAAAGTGAAAACCTCCTCAAAAACCTCTCCTGTCTCCGCCAAAAACACAATCTCACCCAAAAACAAATGGCGCATATCCTCGGCATCGGAGTCCATTCGTGGCAGATGATTGAGCGGGGAGAGATGCCGCCGCGGCTGTCGGCACGGGTCGTTCTGACAGCGTCCGATGCGTTCGGCATTCCGGCGGCCAGACTGTTCTCCAAAACCCCATAACCCCACAAAAAAGTGACGCCCGGAACATCCGTCAGCGTCACTTTATCATTTATCCGTCTTTCTGCGTCTTCCGATACGCTTCCATGACCTTTTCCATGCCCTCGAGCAGTCCCATGCCGCGCGGGAGCTTGGCGTTGATGCACGGCTTCTCGCCTGCCGACAGAGTCAGCTTGATCGGCGGAACATAGGCTTCCTCCTGTGCGCGCTGGGCAGCCGTCTTCGGTGCTTCCCCGGCAGCGGCTTCCTGTGCGGCGCGGGTATTCCCGGCGGCGGCAATCGCGGCTGCACGGGCAAGCGGGGTTGCGTACTTCGGTGCGGGTGCTTTGGGCTTGGGTGCCGATTTTGCGGCTTCGGCAGTTTTCTGCTCGGCGGCAGTCGGCAGGGCATCTGCCATGAGCAGCTTTGCCGTCGTCGACCACGATGCACCGTCAAAGTAGGCGGGGTAGAACGACACGGTGGTCTGTTTTGCTTCAATGCGCGCAAAATGGAGCGAGGATGCCTGCGCACGCAGGTATGCCACCGCAATGAGATTCTGTGCAGCCTTCGGCGGCGCACCGAACCGGTCGGCAAGCTCATCGAGAATGTCGGCTTTGTCCTCCGGCGTTTCAATCGCGGCAATCTTTTTGTAAAGATCGATACGCTGGGCACCCGATCTGACATAGCGTTCCGGCAGATATGCATCGAGCGAAATGTCGATGACCGCTTCCGTTTTTGCCTTGACAGTACCGCCTTTTTCTTCCAGAATCGCTTCGTTGAGCAGCTTGATATACAGATCGTAACCGACCGATTCCATGTGTCCGTGCTGTTCCGCACCGAGAATGTTGCCCGCCCCGCGAATCTCAAGGTCACGCATCGCAATCTTAAATCCGGAGCCGAACTCGGTGTATTCGCGGATCGCCTGGAGCCGCTTGGTTGCAATTTCGGTCAGCACCTTGCCCTTGGGATAGGTAAAGTAGGCATACGCGCGGCGGGAAGAACGTCCGATGCGTCCGCGAATCTGGTGCAGCTGGGAAAGTCCCATACGGTCGGCGTTCTCAATAACCAGCGTATTGGCGTTGGGAATGTCGATGCCCGTCTCAATGATCGTTGTCGAGATCAGAATATCAACTTCACCGACCAGCAGCTTCTGCCAGATGTCGGAAATTTCTTCCTTGTCCATCTTGCCATGCGCAATCGCAATCGAGGCATCCGGTGCCAGCTGGGAAACCCGTGCGGCACACGAATCGATATCCTCCACGCGGTTGTGCAGCCAGAAGATCTGACCGCCGCGCCGCAGTTCCTTTTTCAGCGCTTCGCCGAGAATCAGCTCATCGTATTCCAACACATACGACTGGACCGGCACACGGTCGCCCGGCGCTTCATCAAGCACACTCATGTCGCGGATGCCGGACATCGCCATGTTCAAGGTACGCGGAATCGGCGTTGCCGACAGCATAAGACAGTCGACGTTTTCGGACATCTGCTTTAACTTTTCCTTGTGCGCGACACCAAACCGCTGTTCCTCGTCGATGATGACAAGCCCCAGGTCACGGAAGGCAACGTCCTTGGAAACCAGCCGGTGCGTACCGACAATGATGTCGATTTCTCCGCGTCTGACACGGCGCAGAATTTCCTCCTGCTGGGTCGGTGTGCGGAAGCGCGACAGGATTTCCACATGAACCGGCAGTCCGCGGAAGCGCGACAGAATCGTCTGGTAATGCTGAAGTGCCAAAATCGTCGTCGGGACGAGAATCGCAACCTGCTTGCCGTTTTCCACCGCTTTCATCGCGGCACGGAGCGCAACCTCGGTCTTGCCGTAGCCGACGTCGCCGCAGAGCAGACGGTCCATCGGCGTTGGCTTCTGCATATCCGCCTTGATTTCGTCAATCGCCGTCACCTGCGAGTCGGTCTCCTCATACGGAAATACCGATTCAAAAGCTCTTTGCATATCGTCATCTGCCGCAAACGCAAAGCCGGGCTTGCGCAAACGAGCGGCGTACAAGGCAATGAGCTCCTTTGCCATGCTCTTTGCGGCGGCCTTGACACGGGCTTTCGTTTTGCCCCATTCCGTTCCGCCCATCTTTGACAGCTTGACCGTACCGTCGTCGGCGTGAGCACCGATGTATTTGGAGATCATGTCCAGCTGCTCGCACGGCAGAAACAGCGCGTCTTGTCCTGCATATTTGATCTTTACATAGTCGCGGCAGGTACCGTCGACCGCGGTGATCGTCTGGATGCCCATATACTGACCGATACCGTGATTAACGTGAACGACATAATCCCCAACAGTCAGATCGGCATAGGACAGAATCCGCTCGGCGGCGGATTTTTTCTTTTTGTTCTTCTTGGCGCGTCCGGCAACTGCCTTTGCGTATGCCGAATGCGTCGGATAGGTCGACAGCACGGCAAAGCGCGACTCGGGCAGTTCAAAGCCGAGTGCGTCGATGCCCGACAGAATCGTCGGAGCACCGGGGATCAGATCGGACAGCGGAATGTCGGCAGCCCGGGACAGTCTTGCCGTGATGCCATCATCATACAGGGAATCCCGCAGATTTTTTGCAGAAAATTCATTTTCAGCAAGCAGCAGCAGACGGTAGCCGCCGGACAGATAGCCGCGCACGTCCTCGCACAGCGTTTCGTAGCTGTCGGCATAGGAAATGAGCTGCTTGGAACGGAACGTAAAGATACCGGACAGCTTCTCCTTTGTTCCGGCAGTGAAGGTATCACACAGAAGCGCCGGTGTCCGGTTGACCGCATACGAAAAGTCCGCCTGCCAGCGTGTGTATTCAGCATATTTGGACGGAATGGAGCCGTCCTCGAGCAGAGACGTGATCGCCTGTCGGATGTGCCATTCGGACGAGGTCAGCCGCTCGGTGATCTTTGCGGTATCAAAGACGAGCATGGGTGCGGCAATGCGTCCCCCCTCCTCATCGGCAAAATAGTCAAGCAGACATTCCTTTTCCGGATACAGATAGGTGATGTATTTGTCAATGAAGCCCGGTTCCGTACCGCCGTCCAGCGCTTCCAGCTCCACGCGCAGGGCCTCTTTGCCCGCTTCCGTTTTGCAGGATTTTGCCTGCTTTGCAATCAGCGCACGCAGCTCTGTTTTCTGCGCGGCGGTCATCAGCACTTCTCTTGCGGGCGGCAGAAAACACTCGGAAATCTGCTCGATTTTGCGCTGGGTCAGCGGATCGAAAATTCCCATCTGGTCGATCATATCGCCGAAAAATTCCATACGGACGGGATTGTCTCCATGCGCCGGGTAAATATCGAGAATGCCGCCGCGCAGAGCAAATTCGCCGACACCATCAACGAGATCCGAGCGGACGTATCCGGCGTCGGACAGCGCTGTGACGATGCCGTTTAAGTCATAGTCAAGGTCGATGTCAATGGTAAAGGAACGTTCATCGAGGGTTTTGCGCGGAATCGTATACTGAAGCGCAGCATCCGGCACCGCCAGCACCGCATCACAGGTATTTTTCCGGATTGCACAAAGCGCGGACAGCCTCTCGTGCTCATACTCACGGGAGGCGGTGACATTATGGAAAATAAAATCGCGCAGAGGATACACCACCGCACGCAGACCGGCCTCCGTCAGATCGGTCTGAATTTTGAGCAGCTCCTTTTCGTCAGACGGAATGCACAGAACGGGTCTGTCGGGCGACAGCTTTCGCAGCTCGGACACCATCGCCGCATAGAACATATCGCGCGCACCCTCGGCAAGCCCTGTGACGAGCATCGGGTGGGGATTTCTCTCCAGCCGCTGCATCCGGTAGGTGTCAAGAATTGCGGAAAATTCCTTCTCCGTGCGGAGAATGTCGTATAATAAGGTGAAGTTTTGTTCGGACATAGGGGTTCCTTTCGGAAATGTTCGTTACATGGTTTACGGGTAACAGATACGGTGACAGTTTACTTATTCAAAGATGCCGCAGGCATCTTCTGCCTTCCCTGGTGAGGGAAGGTGTCGCGCCTTGGGCGTGACGGATGAGTCGTTGTCCAGAAAAAAACGCTGGAAAGCCGTAGAGAAAGTACAAGAAAAACGGATATATGAATGTGAAAATAAGATTATATGATAAGGATGTTATCAGAAAACGACTCATCCGTCTTTCGATAAAAACGCTGGGGCGTTTTCATCGAAATCCACCTTCCCTCACCAAGGAAGGCTTGGATACGGAATCGTCACCGCCATCGTTGAATTTCAATCTCACTTCCCGCCGTTGCAGATTCGCGCCGCGAGATCGTAATCCTCGTTCAGTACCGCTTTCGTACCGGCAATCAGATCGGCGTGACGCGCGTCAACCGCGTCTCCGTCTGCCAGCGGCAGCTTGCCGAGCACCCAGTCGGCGAGATCGTATTCCGGTGTTGGCTTCTGTCCGACACCGATCTTGATGCGCGGAAATTCCTGAGAGCCGATGCATTCGATGATGCTCTTCAGCCCGTTGTGACCGCCGGCGGAACCGTTTTTACGGACACGCAGACGACCGGGAGCCAAGGAAATATCATCGGAGTAGACGAGAATGTGATCGGGGTTCAGCTTATAAAAGTTCGCCGCTTCCGCAACGGCTTTGCCGGAGGCGTTCATGAAGGTCTGCGGCTTCATCAGAATCACGCGCTGACCGTCGATGACCGCCTCACCGATCAGTGCATGGTACTTTGCACGGTCGATTTTCACGCCGATCGACTGTGCCAGCGCATCAATCGCTGCAAAACCGACGTTGTGGCGCGTGCGGACATATTCCGTGCCGGGGTTGCCCAGCCCCACAATCAGCCACGAAACCTGCCCGGACTTCGACGCAGGTGCGGATTCAATTTTCTTGAACAGATCAAAAATATCAGCCATATTGGTTCTTTCCTTTTCCAGTTACATTTCCAGACGACAAAAGGCGGAATGCGGAATGTAATCCCGCTTCCGCTTTATGTTATTTTCATATGATATAGGATACCACAAATCTGCGTTTTTTTCAATACTTTTTTGCAGACATGCAGAACATGTTTTCAAAGTCCCAGCAGCGCATCGACAAACGCATCCGCACCGTATGCACAGTCAACCACGGTCAGCGGTACACCGAGTGTTTCCCCGGCCGTATCCACGGAGACATTGTCAAGAAACAAGTCTCCCTCATGGCGAAGCATGACAGACGGAATGCACAGCGTCTCACCCAGCGGCTTTCCGCGTAGCTGTTCTGTCAGATCCCCTCCGGTGACAAGTCCGGCAACGGTAATATTCCGACCGAAGAAACGGTTTTCGATCGGGTAAAGATGCACCCGCAGTCCGGGTACCTCGCGCATCAGCCGTTCACAGAGCGAGGATAAGAACGGATACGCAGCATATCCCGTTGCGGCGGAAACCTCACGGCATACCGCACGCTCCGCATCGGTCAGATCCTCCATGCGGCAGTCGAACTCATCGCGCATCGACGGAATCATGCCAACCCCGTTTTCAATCTGCGCGTAATCATCGTAAAAGGCACCCTCCGGGAAGTCTCTGCCGGATTTGAGATAAAATTCATCGGAGCAGTAGAACACCGGTCTGCCGTGCGTTTCGATGCATTCGTTCTGAATCTCGGCAACACGGTCAAGCACTGCGGCACAGTCTCCGGGCGTAAACGGCTCGATATGACACAGTCCCTCTCTGTGATCGGTCAGCCCGCAGGGCACAATGGAGCAGGTCGACAGCGCCGGCAGATACGCGCAGAGGTCACGCATGGTCCGCGTCAGATGTTCCCCGTCGTTGATGTCCTTACACAGCACAATCTGGCACTCGAGGACAATGCCCGCATCGGCAAACCGGCGCAGATACGCAAGAACCTCACCGGAGCGCGGGTTTTTCATCATCTGCACGCGCAGCGCAGGATCGGTAGTATGTACAGACACATGAATCGGCGACATATGCATGTCGATGATGCGGTCCACATCGGCATCGGTCAGATTGGTCAGTGTAACATAGCTGCCCATCAGAAATGACATGCGGGAGTCATCATCCTTGAAGTAAACCGCATCCCGCATTCCGTGCGGATTCTGATCAATGAAGCAGAACACGCACTTGTTTTTGCAGGCGTGCTGTTTGTCCATCAGAAATGTCTCGAATTCCAGACCGATGTCCTCGTATTCCTGCTTGCGCATTTTGACGGTGACAAGCTCCGGTCCGCGGTGCAGAAGCAGCGTCAGCTGTTTTTCCGCAAGGTAAAAGCGGTAGTCCAGGACGTCGCCGATGTCATGTCCGTTGACGGACAGCAAAACGTCTCCTGCACGAATACCCTTCTTTGCCGCCGGTGTTCCGGGGACGACTGCGGTAATTGTTACCATGATGTTCTCCTCTTTTCATGAAAATCGGGACTGTACGGCAGCAGGTATGCCTGCCCGTGTTACAGTCCCGTGTTTTCTGTCGTTTGAAAATTACTTTTCGATGACAACCTTGCCGTCATAGGTGCCGCAGTTCTTGCAGACGCGGTGTGCGAGGTTATATTCGCCGCACTTGGGGCACTTGACCATGCCCGGCAGGTCGAGCTTCCAGACATTGGAACGTCTCTTGTCTCTTCTTGCTTTGGATACTTTTTTCTTCGGTACTGCCATGTCGTTTGTCCTCCCTTTATATCCCGGTAGTTTTTCTTTATTGTTGGTACGGATGCCGTTAAACCGGATATTTCACCGATTCATTTCCGTCATTCCTCATCGTCGGGCATCTCTGCGAGCAATGCTGCCAGCTTTGCCAGACGCGGGTCAACTTCTTTCTTTGTACAGCGGCACACCTCACGGTTCAGATCGGCACCGCAGCCGGCACACAGCCCTTTGCAGTCCTCTGAGCAGAGAATGCGCATCGGAAAACTCAGGAGAATCTCGTCGCAGATCGGCGCGTCGAGGTCAAGCTTTCCACCTTTGATCTGTACATAGTCGTCGTTTTCCGTGTTTTCCAGACGCAGCAGACCTTTTTCGTCAGCCACCGTCTTTTCGCACAGGAAGCGCACGGTATCCTCCACATCCGCAAGACATCTTGCGCAGTGGGTTCTGTATGACATGCTCGCTTCCGCCGTCAGCACGATGTATCCGGCACGGTTGACAACCGTACCCTGCACCGCAACAGGTGCCGTTACAACAACATCGTCAAACACGATGGGAAGCACGCCCTCATGTTCGCCGTTGTCAGCGGTCATCTGCGCCCCGTCCTCCGGAATCTCCATCACTGAAGCCCCGTCATACGGAACACGTTCTGCGGACAGCGTATAGGAAAAATCAAGCCGATCCACCGCGCCGCCGAGAAGTTGTGTCATATCGAGCAGCATGGTCAATCGCTCCTTTCCCACAAGCAATCATTCATTACTAAATTATACCCGAAATTGCGCATTTTGTCAATGGGGTAATTCAAATTTCCAAAAGAATTTTTTCGATTTTTTCCACATTTTTTGGGCGTTTTCACGGAACAGGCACAGTGTAACGATTCACATACGTCACACTGTGCCTGTTTGTATAGGATCGATGTTTCACCGGAAATCGCAGTCGGATGCAATTACGAAATCCTTACCGTTTTTCCGCACTGCTGTGTCATTTCCTCAGTTCTTGTCTGAAGCGCATTGGCATCCAAAAAAGAGCGGTTGTCGTAACGGACTTCACGTCCGAGCTGTTCCAATTTGGATATACCGAGCGGATGATACGGCTCCAGGTGTACCTCACGGATGTTGTCATACCGCTTTGCCAGCGCGACAATGTCGGAAAAATGACCGTCTGTATCATTGCAGCCGGGAATCACCGGACAGCGCAGAATGACATCCTTTCCAAGCGCCGAGAGCAGTGCCAGCGTATCGAGAATCGGCTTCTGCGGCACACCGGTCAGCGACTCATGCACGTCAGAGGGTGCCTTGTAATCAAACAGGAACAGATCCACCCAGGGAGCGATACTGCGCACCACCGTTTCCGATGCAAAGCCGCAGGTTTCCATGGCCACATGCAGACCTGCTTCCTTTGCGGCACGGCAGAGTGCAGTGACTGCCGCCGGCTGATACAGCGGTTCACCGCCGGATACAGTCATACCGCCGCCGGACTGTTCATAAAAAATTTTATCGGCGAGGACTTCTTTGAGAATCGATTCGATGGATTCTTCGCGTCCTGCCATTTCCACCGCCTTGGTCGGGCAGATACCGGCACATGCGCCGCATCCGATGCAGTTCGTGCGGTCAAGTGTATGCCCCGCCTCAGAGACAGCATGTCCGCCGTGATCGCAGACTGTGGTACAGGCGCCGCACCCGATGCACTTCTGGGCGTTGTACATCAATTCCGGCTCGCGGCGGTGCGATTCGGGATTGTGACACCAGATGCACGACAGCGGACATCCCTTGAAGAAAACGGTGGTGCGGATTCCCGGACCGTCATCCACGGAAAAGCGCTGGATATTGAAAATTTGGACGGTCAAATCATGCATGGCGATGAAGCTCCTTTCGGGAATGTCATGATATGTTTATTATAGCGGATTTCAGAGGAATTGTCAAGGCAGAATTTCAACGCTTTTTTTCAAATCCATGCCCTTTTGTCTTGACATTGCCCGTGAATTATATTATAATGTAGACAACAAAATTCCAAAAGAGGGATACCATTATGAAAACAATGACAACCGCGCTTTTACTTACCGCCATGCTCACAGCCTCCCTTGCCTCCTGCGGCGATGCCGCCGACAGCATGATCACACCTCCCGATGATCTTCCCGCCGATTCGAACAACACCATCGAAACATCTGTTGAAACCGAAGAACCCGATGCGCTGGAACAGCGTATGCTCGTTGACGACGGCCTGCCCGAGCAGGATTTCGGCGGCAGAACCTTCCGCATTCTCGGCGACGAAGAATATGAAGATTATTACATCATGCAGGAGGAAACCGGCGATGTACTTGACGATGCCATCTTCCTCCGTAACGCCGTTGTTTCGGAGCGCTTCAATGTCGTCATCGAAGCAAATGTCATTGAGGAAGGACGTCTGACGGGAACCCTGAAAAACTCCGTCATGGCAGGCGATGACGAATACCAGCTGTTTGCAGGACACATCATCTATGCCGGAAACGCCGTCAGCCAGGGTATTTATTATAACTGGTACGACATGCCGCACATCGATTTCACAAAACCGTGGTGGTCACAGTCTACCGTGGAAGACCTGACCTACGATGACAAGGCCTTCCTCGCCATGGGTGACTTTGCACTGTCCACCGTCGACTCGACCTACTGTATGTACTACAACAAGCAGATTGCGGCAGAATACGATCTTCCCGATATGTATGCACTGGTAAACGACGGAAAATGGACCATTGATACCCTCGCCGAATACACAAAGCAGGTCTATAAGGATCTCAACGGCAACGGCCAGGAGGACGATGGGGATCTCTACGGCTTTGCTATGTGGCCGCGTTCTCCCGTCAATGTATTCCTCTGGGCATTCGGCGAAAAACTGGGGAAAAAGCAGGATGACGGCACCGTTGTCATGGACTATTTCAATGAAAAAGTCATCGAACTGTACCAGAAGCTGATCGACTTCTGCTGGAACACCGAGGGTACCTTTATGGACCTCAAGAGTCCGACCGGTTCCAACACACAAAACATCGCGTTTGACATGTTCTTAAACAATCAGGTTCTCTTCCAGCCCAATACCTTCAAGGTCGCCGCAACGGCACTGCGTGACTTCGAAACGGACTACGGCATCATTCCGTATCCGAAGTGGGACGAAGCACAGGATGCTTATTACACCATGGTCGACGGCGGTCACGAAGGACTTGCCATCCCGCTTTCCGTCGGTGATCTCGAATTTACCGGCATTCTTGTGGAAGCGCTCAACGCAGAAAGCTACAAACGCACCGTTCCGACGTTCTATGACATTGTCCTCAAGGCCAAGGGTTCCCGCGACGAAGAATCGGTTGCAATGCTTGACATGATCTTTGACGGACGTGTATTCGACTTCGGTTATGTCTTCGGCGAATTCGGAGCAGCATTCTGGCCGCAGTATCTGGTGGAACAGAAGTCTGCCGATATCACCTCCTACTACGAACGAAACCACTTGCCTTTTGATAAGCGCATCGAAAAAGCCATCAAATTCTTTGAGGAATACGAATCATAAACCATAAAGGAAAAACACCATGAATCATCATCTGACAGCAACATTTTTACTGACAGCTCTGCTCACAGCATCTTTGATCTCCTGCGGCGGCGATTCCGTCCAAACCGCAACCGATACCGATGCCGACACCACAGCCGGAACCGCACCCGTGACAGAAGCTCTCGACGCACTGGATCAGCGTATGCTCGTCGATGACGGACTGGGAGATCAGGATTTCGGCGGCAGGGAATTCCACATTCTCGGTGTCGATTACTTTGAGGACTTTTACCATATTGAGGAAGAAAACGGCGACATCATGGATGACACCGTCTTCCGCCGCAACTCCACCGTCATGGAACGCTTCAACGTCAAGTTCCTGTACGAATTCATGGAGTACAGCAAACAGGTCTCCCACATGAAGTCATCCGTCCTTGCAGGCGACGATGCTTACCAGCTGTATGCAGGTCACGTTGTCGCGTCGGGTGCCGTCACCAACGATGCCATGTTCCTCAACTGGCATGAGGTGCCGCACATCGACTTCTCCCGCCCGTGGTGGTCAAAGTCCACGGTAGAGGATCTGACCTACGACGGAAAGGCCTTCCTTGCCGTCGGTGACTACGCACTCGGTGCACTCGCCCAGACCTACTGCGTCTTATTCAACAAGCAGATCGCCTCCGACTATGACATTCCCAACCTTTACGACATCGTCAACGAGGGCAAATGGACCGTCGACCGCATGACCGAGCTCTCCCGTGAGGTCTACCGCGATCTCAACGGTGACGGCGTCTCCGACATCGATGACCTGCACGGTCTGACCCTGTTTGCCGGCTCTCCCGTCAACGCCTTTCTGTGGGCATTCGGCGAAAAGATTGCCAAACCTCAGGCAGACGGTACCATCGCACTCGACTACTACAACAACCGTGTCGTTGATATCTATCAGAAGATCTACGATCTGCTCCTGGTCGGCAACACCTCCTACACCCAGATGATGAACGAACCCGATTTCGCCGTTGCCATCGGCAAAAAATTCATCGACGGCAAGGCCCTCTTTACTGTGGGTTCAATCGGTACCGCAGCAAGTGAAGATTACCGTAATTCCGAGACCGACTTCGGTATCATTCCCATGCCGAAGTGGGACGAGGCACAGGAATCCTACCACACCATGGTCGACGGCTCGCACGACGTCCTCGGTATTCCGATGACCGTCAACGATCCCGACATGGTCGGCACCGTCGTCGAAGCGCTGAACGCGGAAAGCTACAAGCGCACCGTCCCCGTTTACTACGATATCGTCCTCAAGACCAAGGGCTCGCGTGACGAGGAATCCGTCGCCATCATCGACATGCTCTGCGCAAACCGTATCTTCGACTTCGGTTATGTCTACGGCGGATGGAACTCCCCCTGCTTCTGGCCGCAGACGCTGATCAACAAAAAATCCGCAGATATCTCCTCTCACTACGAAAAGAACCACAAGTCCTTTGACAAGTACATGGATAAGATCCTCACCTTCTTTGCGGAATTCGAGGCAGAATAACAAGACCGAACACGAAAGGATATCACGATCATGAAACACAACCGTATAACAACACTCCTGCTCCTGACCTCTCTGCTCACAGCATCTTTGATCTCCTGCGGCGGCGATTCCACAGACGGTACCGTCACGGGCAATGCAGACACTGCCGCCGACACGGCAGCCGTCACAGAAGAACTTGACACACTGGAAGCGCGCAAGCTCGTGCCCGACGATCTGGAAACCGTTGACTATGGAGGACGCACCTTCCGTATCATGGGCGATGACGCCTGTGTGGACTATTATCTGATGGAGGAGCAGACAGGAGATGTCTTGAACGATGCCATCTATAGCCGCAATGCCGCTGTCACAGAACGCTTCAACATCGTGCTGGAGGCAGATGTTTTCTCCGAGGATCAGTTGATCCCGCAGCTGAGAAACACAGTTATGGCGGGGGACGATGCCTATCAGCTGTTTTCGGGTCATATCGTCTACGCCGGCAATGCCGTCTGCGATTCTCTGTATTACAACTGGTACGATCTGCCGCACATCAACTTTGAAAAGCCGTGGTACTCATCCTCCACTGTGGAAGACCTGACCTATGACGGCAAATGCTTCCTTGCAATGGGTGACTTTGCACTGACGACGGTTGCTTCTACCTACTGCGTCTATTTCAACAAGCAGATTGCATCGGATTACGACATCGAGGATCTGTATGCACTTGTGGAAAACGGTGCATGGACCATTGACAAGATGACGGAGCTGACCAAGAGCGTATACCGCGACCTCAACGGCAACGGCGAAGCAGACGGGCAGGATCTGTACGGCTTTACCATGCCCGCATGGTCCAACGTCAACGTCTTCCTCTGGGCATTCGGCGAGAAGCTCGGCAAGAAGCAGAGTGACGGCTCCATTCTGCTTGACTACTACAACGACCATGTCGTGGAGATTTATGAGCAGATCTATGAGCTGTGCTGGAACACGCAGGGTTCTTTTGTCACCACCACAATTGATGAGTGGGCAATTCCCGGCACAATGTTCGTCTCCAATCAGACCCTGTTCCATCCGTCGGTCTTCGACTCCGCCGCGACCTCCCTGCGCGACTTTGAAACCGACTACGGCATTATCCCGTATCCCAAGTGGGATGAGGCACAAGAGGCGTATTATACGATGGTTGACGGCGGTCATGAGGGTATGGCGATACCGGTCTCCATTTCCGATCCCGATTTTGTCGGTATGATCACGGAAGCACTCAACGCCGAAAGCTATAAGCAGACCATTCCTACCTATTATGATATCGTACTGAAAAACAAGGGCACCCGTGACGAAACCTCCATTGCCATTCTCGATTTGATCCTTGCGGGACGTATCTTTGACTTCGGCTATGTCTTCGGCAACACCGACGGTGCCGCATTCTGGATGCAGATGCTGATGCAGCAGAAGTCTGCGGATATCGCATCCATGTATGAAAAGAATCATAAGATGTTCGACAAGAAGATGGCAAAGGTCTTTACCTTCTTTGAAGAATACGAAGCCAAATAAAGCATCGAAAGGAGTTTCCCAATGAAACAACGGACAGCAGCGCTGCTTCTGGCATCCCTTCTCTGCGCGTCTCTGAGCGCCTGCGGCAGTGACAGCAGCAATTCCCCCATAACCACCAATGCCGATACCACTCCCGCAACCACTGCCGAAACCGAACCTCCCCGCATCAAAGCAGATCTTCCGGAAACGGACTTCGGCGGCGAGGAGTTCACCTTCTACGGACGCATTTATGACGGTATTTGGTCTGCCACCGATATCTTTTCTCACGACATGGACGGAGAACTGATCAACGATGCAATATACGAACGCACAAGACATATTGAAGAAACCTATAATGTCACGTTTTCCGCTTTGGAAAGTCAGGCAGAAACCGTCACTTCGTATGTCAAAACGCTGATTACAGCAGGAGATGATACCTTTGAAGCAGTCGTCTGCGACACTTATGACGCCGGTGCACTTGCTGTCGACGGAATGCTGATCGATCTTCACGATGTTGCACACATTGACCTGACAAAAGAATGGTGGTCCCAATCCATCAATCATACCCTCTCCATTGCCAACCGACAGTTTTATGCAACCGGTGATATTTTCATCATTGATAATAAAGCAACACGCGTCTTCTACTTCAATAAGGATCTGATCCGCGATCTTGATCTGGAAAATCCTTATGATCTGGTCGATGAAAACAAATGGACCATTGAAAAATACATCGAGTTATCCGAGGCTGCGCTGTATGATATCAACGGTGACAACACCTATACGCGCGAAGCGGACCGTTTCGGAACCGTCGCTCAGACAACACTCGGTTCTCTGCTCTATTTTGCATCGGGCAATCTTCTGACTGAGAAAGATGACAACGATATCCCGTATGCCGCCTGCTGTACCGGGCAGCCGCTGGATGTCATGGTCGGTATTTCAAGCATGATTGCCGGTTCCCCGTCTGTCATCACTGCGGACATCTCCAATCTCGATGAATTCATGGACGGACGCGCCCTGTTCGCTCCCGAGGTGCTTTACCACATCGAATCCATGCGTGACTGCGAGGTTGATATCGGCATTCTGCCGGCGCCCAAATATGACGAAGCGCAGAAGAATTTTGCCTGCTATGCCGACGGCTGGTGCGTCAATGTCGTATCGATTCCTGTAACCAACGCGGAGCCGGACAATATCGCGCTGCTTCTGGAAGCAATGGCAGCAGACTCACTCAACAATCTCACGCCTGCCTATTTCGATGTTGTCCTGACCGACAAGTATGCACGTGATGAACAGTCCGTGCGTATGCTGGACATCATTCTGGATTCTGTCGTGATGGATAATGCCAACATCTTTACATGGGCATATATCGAATCGACCATTGCAGATGCAATTTACAAGGGCGGTATCGTTGCGTCCACACTTGAGAAGCGCGCTTCTTCTCTGGAAAAGGCTATCAAAAAAACAGTAGATGCCTTTTTGGATGCAGATTAATCTTCTCCGAATAACATAATATCATTATTGAAGACAAAAGGAATCAAGCTTATGAAACATCTTTTTTCTGCGCTTCTCCTCACATCCCTGCTCACCGCTTCCCTGATCTCCTGCGGCAGTGACAGCAGCAATCCCCCCATAACCACCAATGCCGATACCACTCCCACAACCACTGCCGAAACCGAACCTCCCCGCGTCACAGCCGATCTGCCCGCAAAGGACTTCGGCGGCGAGGAATTTACGTTCTACGGACGCATTTATGACGGTGTCTGGTCGGCGACCGACATCTTCTCTCATGCGGAAGACGGCGAGCAGATCAACGATGCCGTTTACGAACGCACGGCATACATTGAGGACACCTACAACGTCAAGCTGGCGGCTCTCGAAAGCGGTGAAACCACGGTTGTATCATATCTGAAGAACTTCATCACGGCGGGCGATGACACCTTTGAAGCCATCGTCTGTGATGTTTACGACTCCGGTGCGCTGGCGGTCGACGGTATGCTGTATGACTTAAACAACGTGCAGAATCTCGATCTGTCCCGCAAATGGTGGGCGCAGTCGACCAACGGTTCCCTCTCGATTGCAAACAAGCAGTTCTATGTCACCGGTGATATTTTCATCAACGACAACAAGTCCACCCGTATTTTCTTCTTCAACAAGGACATCATCCGCGATCTCGATCTGGAAAATCCCTATGAGCTGGTCGAGCAGAACAAGTGGACAATCGACAAGTACATTGAGCTGTCCGAGGCGGCACTCTATGACCTCAACGGCGACAACACCTACACCCGTGATGCCGACCGCTACGGTACCATGGCACAAACCACCCTCGGCTCGGTGCTGTACTTTGCATCGGGCAACATGCTGACCGGCAAGGATGCCGATGATATCCCTTATGCGCTGTGCGGAACAGACAAAGCAATCTCCGTCATGACCGGTATCTCCGAAAAAATCGCAGGTCTGCCGTCGATCTCCACCTCCGGTGAAACCGGCGTTTCCGGCGGCGTACATCCGGACAACGTCATGTACTTCATGGACGGACGCGTGCTGTTTGCGCCCGAGGTGCTTGTACACATCGAAACGATGCGCGACTGCAAGGTCGACATCGGTATTCTGCCGCCGCCGAAATACGACGAATCGCAGGACAAATACGTCTGCTATGCTGACGGCTGGTGTGTCAATGTGCTCTCCATTCCGACAACGAACACCGCACCCGACGATGCAGGCTTCCTGTTTGAAGCGATGGCTGCGGATTCGCTCAACAATCTGACCCCGGCTTACTTCGATGTCGTCCTGACCGACAAGTACGCACGTGATGCGCAGTCTGTCCGTATGCTTGACCTGATTCTCGACTCGGTTGTCATGGACAATGCCAACATCTTCTCGTGGGCAACCATCGAATCTACTGTTGCCGATGCCATCTATAAGGGCGGCGCTATCGCATCGACGGTGGAAAAGAGAATGAAGTCACTGGAAAAGGCAATTACCAAAACGGTAGATGCAGTTCTGGCGTTGGAGCAGTGACACTGTCTGCATAGCATCATCACACAGACATCATATAGGGTTCCAACAGCCAAAAGGAGATAATTATGAAACATCTGACATCGATTTTACTTCTCACATCACTTCTCGCCGTATCCATGATCTCCTGCGGCGGAGACAGCACCACACCCACTGTCACCAATGCCGTTACTACCTCCGCAGTCCCCGCAGAAACGGAAGCTGTCCGCATTACAGCCAATCTGCCGGAACGCGATTTCGGCGGCGAGGAATTTACGTTCTACGGACGCATTTATGCCGGCGGCGACTGGTCTGCAGATGATATTCTGATACATTCTGCCGACGGCGATACCATCAATGATGCCGTTTACGAACGCACTGTATATATTGAGGATACCTACAACGTCAAGCTCGGTGTCATCGAATCGCAGAACGGCAGCATCGGCGGTATGGTCAAGCCGCTGCTGCTGGCAGGCGATACGTCCTTTCAGGCAATCGTCTCGGCGGTTGTTGATGCAGGCGGCTGGGCGGCAGAGCATCTGCTGTGGGACCTGAACGAGGTCGGCAATCTTGATCTGACACAGGAATGGTGGTCACAAAAGGCGAACAGCACCATGTCGCTTGCAAACAAGCAGTATTATGTCACAGGTGATATTTTCATTGTCGACAATCAGGCAATCCGCATGGTGTTCTTCAACAAGGACATGATCGAAGAATTTGATCTCGAAAGCCCGTATACACTCGTGCGGAACAACGAATGGACGATTGAAAAGCTCGTCGAATACTCGGAAACCGTGCAGGGTGACCTCAACGGCGACAACACCTTCAAGCCGGGTGACGACCGCTTTGGCACGATGGCACAGGGCTCGTTCGGCTCGGTGCTGTACTATGCATCCGGCAACACCATTACGGCAAAGGACAAGGATGACCTGCCCTACATCGCATGCAATACCGATGCGGCAATGACCGTCATGTCCGGCATCTCCCAGCTGATTTCCTCCTGCGATGCCATCCTGATGAGCAACGAAAACACCTCCACCGATTCCGCATGGCCGGACAACGTGCGTCACTTCATGGACGGACGTGTGCTGTTTGCACCCGAAGTGCTTCTGCTCATTGAGCTGGCGCGCAACTGCCCGGTTGACATCGGTATGCTCCCGCCGCCGAAATACGATGCCTCGCAGGACGGCTACTACTGCTTTGCAGACAACTGGTGCCCCAACGTTGTTTCCATTCCGATCACCAATGCCAAGCCCGACGATGCCGGTTTTATCATCGAAGCCATGGCGGCTGATTCGATGAACAATCTGACCCCTGCTTACTATGAAGTCGCGCTGACCGAAAAATACGCGCGTGACAAGGAATCCGTCGAAATGCTCGACCTGATTCTCGACTCGATGGTGCTGGACAACGCCAACATTTTCGGCTGGGGCGGCATGGAGGGTGCGGTCGGTACGGCGATCAACGAAGGCAACGCCATTGCATCGACGATTGAAAAGCGCATTTCCGCAACGGAAAAGCAGATTGCAAAAACAGTGGAGAAGTTTACGGCAGAAGAATAACAACAGAGGACATCCACGCGGATGTCCTCTTACTTTTATGCATTTATTCATTGAGATAGATCCAGATGCGGCTCTTCATGATGCTGCCGGCTTCCTCCGTGGTACGGACACCGGATGCTGCGGCTGACAGCTCCTCGTCGACAATGGCGCGGATGGTGCTGTCATAGATGCCGCGCACCGTGGTATCGGCAAAGTACGATACCATTGCCGCACGTGTTTCTTCTGTCACATGAACCTCGGCAAGACCCGTATGCTGCTCGCGCGGCGCATCTGTGACCTCCTCCAGCATCCAATTGGTCAGCTCCTCTGCAAACACCCGGATGTAGAAATAGCCCGACTGAATCTGTGTTTCATAGGCGGCACGGGTGACAGGCATCGCTCTTGCCGCCATCCGTTCGGAGCACTGCACCGCATCTGACAGCGCATACTGCAAAAACACATATGCGCCAGCCTTGTTTGGGGCAGTTTTCGGAATGGTCATGTTCACATGAGGGATTGCATACAGCGTACCGCCTTGTTTGGTCGGATAACCGCAGAAGACAGGGTTCAGACCGGCTTCCCCAAAGAGATACGGAACCGATATCAGCGAGTCGAGCATATCGAGATTCACGGTCAGAAATTTCAGCGTCCCCGATTGCAGGCTGCCCACAGGATCACCGAAGCAGCTTGCGGCACCCATGGCAAGACTGCCAAGATTCCCATCGCACAGCGGGTTTGCCGCTCTGCTGTTCTTTGCCTTTTGCACCTCGGTGATAAACTCCGCCGCACGGGCAAAGTCGGGGGAATCAAGCGTACACGCGGCGGAATCCATATCGATGTAGTCGGACAGCATCGTGACCGTCAGCTGCTCCGAGACATCGGTGGAGAACAGCGTCTCCCCCTCACCAAGTCCTTCATACAGCGCAAACAGTTTGTCCCATGTAAACTCTGCGGCGGAGGAAACGGTGGTATCTGCGGCGACGAGTGTGGAGACGGACATGGAAAACGGCAGTGCGGTGTTCGATTCTGTACTGCGCAGGCACGGCAGAAGATCGGCATCCTCTGCGGCAACGCTGATATCCATGAACATATCCTTGTCCTGCAAATCGGAAAAACCGTCGTATCGCGTACCGAACAGGATCATATCGTACTTCACACCCGCAAGCAGGTCTTCCTCAAACTGCGCTGCACCTTTTTCATAGTTCGGCACAAAACCACCGCCGAAGCTTTCTTTTGCAAACATCTTATCATAGTTCGTCAGTTCCACGCGGTAGGTTGTGTTTGCGCGGTTGAAGTCGTTGATCGTATCCGATATCAGGCTGTATGAGCCGCCCATCGTCTGCTCAATACCGACGACAGCAAGTGTAATGATCTGCTGTGTGACCGTCGTTGTTTCGACGGGAACAAGCAGGCAGGTGTCCCATGTGTTATCGTTTTTTTCGGGGAGACTGTCATATGCAACCACAAAACGGTCATCGGGAAAGGCTGTCAGAAAACTGACAGAGGACCTGTTCAGAAATGAGTTTGTCCAATCGAGCAGCACCGTTTCCTCGCCGCCGCGCTGGACATAAACCGCATCATCGCAGACAAGATATACGGCATCATCAAAGTGCAGCATATCATCCGAGCGTTTATAGGCTTCTGTCTGTTCGCGGAAAGTCACGGAATCAAAGGTATTTGTTTTTTCGTTGTAGATGATACACTGCCCATTCTGGAATGTAACCACCGGCAGACCGTCATGCAGAAAGGCATCCCAAATTGGTTCTTTGGTATCGAAATAACCGAGGAGATTCAGTTCGCGGTCATACAGCCGGAAGCCGTTCAAATCCATGTGGTTATAAAGCAGAAAATACGCCTCGCCCAGATAAAACGATGCACAGGAAAAAATCTGATTGCTATCCGGCAGAATCGGATCGGATTCCTTCAGAATCGCACCGGTCCCGTCTAAAAGATACAGGCGTGCTTCTTTTTTCCCTCTATCATATACCGAAAGGAAAAAGTTCCCATCTGTCAGCGGATACAATGTCTGCTGCAGAATTGCGTTTTCGCTTGTTCTCTGTTCCTTTGGCAGGAATATGGTTTCATTATCGGAAACAAACGAAACATCCAGCATATCAAGATAGTTTCCGTTCAGATCATAGCGCAGATATACGCTTTTTTTCGTTGTATCGTCCACTTCGCAGGTTGCCGATAAATATATCGTATCACCAATGTAAAATAAAGAATCTTTATCAGAACTTGCTGTCGCCGTACAATTGTCCGGAACCTCAAATGATACCAGCTGATATGCGCCGGACAGATCAATTTCCACCGCTTCCGCCGTTTCCGACGGTGCAAACGGATTGGTCTCCACATCGGCGGCGGCACTGTCGCTGTCAGACACCGAGGAATCCGGCGGCGCATCACAGGCGCAGAACATACAAAGCAGCAGTCCGCACAGCAAAAAAACCGTCCATTGTTTCACAGTTTTTGTCATTCGCATGGTCATTCTCCCTTGACAAGATGATTTTTCAGCTTTATTATAACACATCCGCCAAATTCCGTCAATACGTCATTTGTTTTTTTGGGATGTTTTTGCATTGTTTGCCATCCGCACGTTTCTTTGCAAAACTGCCCTCCGCCCATTGACATTTCTGCCCGAAAATGTTATAATGATATACAGAAAGAAAAAATTCTCCCACGAAAGGAATACTACTTATGAACAGATTTTCTATCGGTATCATGGCAGACTCCCTGCTCGGTACCTTCCGCGAAAACATTGAAAAGGCACGTGCGCTCGGCGGTCAGGGCGTCCAGATTTACGCCGTTGACGGCGAAATGGCTCCCTGGAACCTCACGCCTGCGTTAATTGCCGAAAAGAAGTCCATTCTGGCGGCAAACGGTCTGGAAGTTTCCGCACTGTGCGGCGACCTGGGCGGTCACGGCTTCCAGCTGGCAGAAGAAAACAAGATCAAGATCGAAAAGTCCAAGCAGATCGTCGACCTCGCGCTCGAAATGGGCACCAAGGTTGTCACGACGCACATCGGCGTTGTTCCGGATGAAAAGAACGACACCTACAAGATCATGCAGGAAGCATGCAACGCGCTTGCCGAATATGCTGATTCCGTCGGCGCATACTTCGCTGTCGAAACGGGTCCCGAGAAGGCTGACATGCTGAAAGAGTTCCTCGACGGTCTGTCCGCAAAGGGCGTCCGCGTCAACCTCGACCCTGCCAACCTCGCAATGGTCACGGCAGATGACCCGGTCAAGGCAGTCTACACGCTCCGCGACTACATCGTTCACACCCACGCAAAGGACGGCGTCAACCTCCAGCCCTGCGACCGCCACAAGATCTACGGCTTCTTCGCAACCGGCGGTGACGGCGGCGACCTGCGCGACATGCCCATCTGGGAATACTTCAAGGAAGTTCCGCTCGGACAGGGCTCCGTCGACTTCGACGCTTACTTGGCCGCTCTCGCTGATATCGGCTACAAGGGCTATCTGACCATCGAACGCGAAGTCGGTGCTGACCCGGCGGCGGACATCGGTCTGGCAGTTAATTTCTTAAAGGAAAAGACAGCGAAGTACGAGCTGTAATCAAGAATCTTTTTCAGATGTAAAAAGGAGAACCGTGGGTGGTTCTCCTTTTTTGCGTATGGTGTGTAACGATATACACGGTTATATAATCAGATCATCGATCCAACAAGGTAATTTCCCATCCGGTCTCCGTATACTGTGCCGAATAGCCCTGCTGTACAGAAGAGGTAGGATACACATAGAAGACAAAGCCTTCATTTTGTGCGATCACCCATTCCATGTCATATGTGGTATAACTATCGGACGGAAAACTATCGCACACAAAAAGTTTCTCACCTGTAGTCGGTTGGTACAGATCATATGCTCCGTGATATGTCCCGATCTCCGTTGAGCGGCGGACGGCAAACCATCCCGTTTCCTCGGAAATCGCGGCAATTTCATTTAATGTATAGTTGAAGAAGACATCATTTTCCTGAATCCATGCAATTTCTTTTGCATATGCTTCGTCGAGTGATGCAGCACCTGACATCCAGCTTCCGGTTTTCTCGGTCAGATGATATACATAGACATCACAGATGCCGTAATGCTGGATGCTGATGTACAATCGATCGTTTTGAATGAACAGGCTGTTGGCTTTATTGTGATTATAATGAAACGGTTGAAGGGTCAAAGGATCGTCTGGAAAGGATCGCTGCAAAAGATTCACCATCCTGTGATTCACGGCATATCTCTGCGTTTCATTCACTGAAATTTCAACCAGCGGAATTTCCACAGATACACCTTCCACCGCGATCTCATGATCGCAGTCGTTGCGATCATCCGGATATGCCGTGACCTCTTGTATTTCAAACATATCGGCAGCACTGGATAACAGAACATAATCCACACTGATAAACGATTTTTTATCGGGGGCTTCAGCAAGAAGATGAACCGTGATATCCGCCCCATCGACATCGATCCGAATATCAAACGGCGAAATTTCATGCCCCCTCACATCATACTCATACGGAATATACTGATCTTCACCATGATATAGATCGTATACAAAGTCGATGATCTGTTCAATATGATCATCTGAAATATCGGATATCCCAACCGTATGATTCTTATTGGTTTCTGTATCTACCGTTGGCGCGGCAGTACAGGATATCAACACGAATAGCAGAACAAAAAGCCAACATACATTCTTCATGTAAAAGTATCCTCTCGTCGAAAATGATTCAGAGACCGTTGCCATTCTATACATATTTTTGTATGAACCACAGCATATGCATGATGAATTGCCTGTCCTTCATTAAGTTTCTGTTCGACCTTAACGAAGGTTCATATATTACATCGAAATAATAACAGGAATCTTTCTGTCGCTGGGGATTAAAATCGTCGAATTATTTTTAGCTGATGTGGAAGCTGCACCATCTAAATAAAGTCCGATATAGTTGCATCCTTTCGATTTCAAGAACAACCTGATATCAAAAATCGAACAGCTCTCACATGCGGCAATAATATAATTGGTGGAACTAAAGCCGCCGCCGGTGTAACCGATTACAGTTCTGGGGAAATTATAAATTGACATACAATTATCTCCCCATTTCCATTTTGTTGAAAATGTCGCCCAATCGGTATCGAGTTCATTTCGCGACAATTCCAGATCCATACCACCGAGTCCCCAGTTTACATCTGACAGATTTATGGTTATGTTATTATTATATAAATCCGTGGTGTTCAACGGAAAACTTGCTCCATTGCCGTGAAATACAAGTGATGTTACAGATCTTTTATCGACAGGATCCATCAAAAAGTCAAGAGGATTACTTTGATTATCCTGATCTCCGTAGTTTGTTGTACATCCGGGGATAACCCAACTACTATTGTTAATTGCAAATGCATTGACAGAATTATTTATTCCTGTTACCGGAAAAAACGGACCATTCACTGCTGTAGATGCAGACCAATCGGCAACAGCACGAGCTGTTTTAGGTGTTGTCGACGTAACGGTGCTCACAAGTGATATGTCATTATTTGTCATTGTCCACCAATATACATCTGCCTGACTGGATCCATTTGCACATGTAATTTGTTCTACACCTTGATAAATTGTTGCCATATTCTATTCCTTTCTCTTTTCTCCATTCGGAGTATCAAAATTTGTTTTTATTCGCGCGATGTGTATCGTTATACATTGTGTATTATTGGATTCTTGTGTGAAAAATCTTCATCCTCTGATCGTCTGCAATCATGTTCTCGGCGTAAGATACGGGATATTCCTGTATAATACCAAAATGATCATATTCCGGCCATTCACCTGCAAGAGCCGCCGAGAAATCGATGTATCTGACCGTATCGCCGATCATAAATTGCAAACCGATATGACAGATACCGCCCGATTCAAACCCCCATGTGGACGGCCAGTATGCAATATGGTCATATAAAATGTCCTCGGGAATCTCAATCGTGCATTTCCGATACGGAATCAGTGCATCGGGGGCATCTGCGCGGCACGGCTCTGCCAGATACAGCGCAACCCCATGCGGCTCTGTTGGGTCAGAACCTGCAAACATATAATACCCATGATCCAGATAAGCAATCAAACACAGATCAAAGGTATTCGGCAAAAATTCCGTATCAAACCGAATTCCCTGCTCCGCAGACCATGCCTGTAACCATTCTGCGATCTCCGCTTTTTCCCATGCAGCTGCTTCGGCGATCGGCTCGTTCGGTACATCAGCTATTCCGCAAACGGTTTTCTCCGGTACGGTATGCAGCGGCGCAGCGGAGACGCGAGTGGCGTTCTGTTCAAATAAAGTACAGGAACAGAGAAGCACTGCAGGTATCACAAACGCGAATCGTTTCATTTGGATGTGTTATCCTTTCTGCGTTTACAAGTTATGTAATAGTAAATAATATTATATATTACCCTTTACCAAAAAGCAAGCGCAAAAAGGATTTTTCACCGAAATGTTACATCGCTCACGCGCCAAACGGCTTCAGAATCCCGCACAGCGAAGCATCCCCGCGTGTATCCGTGACCATATCGTCGGTCAGCGCAGTTGTCCCTGCCGGAATGTCCACCACGCAGGTGACAAGATCATAGATGCCGCCCGAGCGCATCGGCAGAACCGCACTGTCCTCGGTCGAAATCAGAAATTCGCCCTGTCGGGTGCAGTCGCGCCAAAGAACCTTGATGCTGCCGTCATTGAGATCCAGACGCAGAATGCGCGCGGCAGTACGGTCAGACTGCGGAACCGCAAAGGTACGCGTTTCCTGCGCTTTGTCGTAGGCAAAATACCCCTCGATAAAGCACGCGCCCGGCAAGGTGACAACCTTCATTGTCCCGTCCGTCACAACAGGCGCAAAGCTGTCGTTGTTTTCATTTTTGACAATTCCCGTGCGAAACAGTGCGGAAAGCATCGCCGCCAGGAATTCCGCATCTACCGCTTTATCCCCGCGCAAAAGTCCCGACTCCGTCGTTTCCACGGTCGTGGAATTGAAAATACCGCTTTTCAAACTCATAGATTATTCCCGTTTCCCCGACGCAGACATTCTGTCGGGGTCCTTTCTATATGAATTGTGTATCGTTACACTATTGTATGTTTATCGTTTCACATCACCGATCAACGCCGACAAGATCCCCAACCCGGCTGCGAATCCACATGCGCAGATCGGGATATGCCGTACCAAACCGCGGCTCCACACGAACCCGGCTTCCCTCATAAATGTAAGTCACCTCTGTAACACGCTCCGACCAGAGCATCCCCAGTCCGTCACTGACAATGTCACAAAGATCCCCAAGCGCGTAATGGACACCGCAGATCATTGAGGACGAAAATACACCGCCAACCGGCGCAAGCGCATTGCCCCACGCCGGTACACGTTCGGCTCCCGCATCTGTGCCGTCCTCCTCCGTGTAAACCGCCGCCGATCCGCTGACGCGCATCACCGCCGCGTGCTGTGCGAGGCGCTGTCTGCCGCGCGCCAGCAGCAGATTCCGGTATGTCTCCTCGCTCATCTGCTCCTCACCGTCAGATGACCGCAGATCGCGTGCGTCGACATACAGCTCCCGCCGCGGTTCCCGCTCGTCCTGCCGCAGATCAAGCGTCACCATCACACGTGCATCTCCTTCGCCCTCCCCGGCAATCCATGCAAAATTCCGACAGTCCGTGTTGTCGGAGAGAAAGTCAAACTCGCCGGCTGAGGAAAACGATGCAGAAAATACGGCAAAGCTGTTCTCCTCCTGTGCCTGTGTCCGATCCAGCCCGCGATAGACAGAAAAGACCAGAACACCGGCATCGTGATCCGGAACAATGCGATAAGACGCACCGCAGCTTCCCAGCGTCTCATACAGCCATTCATCCAGTTGTCTGCCATTCACACGGTCTTCCACCGTTAAAGGAAGACCATCCGTGCCGACAAACGGCTCCGATGCCCGTACCACAAGACACGGAATGGCACGTTCCCCGGCTTCCTCCGCCGCATTTGCCGCGACAACCGCTTCCACCGCCGCACACAACGGTCCGGAAACGACCGTTCCGCGCGAAATGATGCGATCCGCAAGCAAGGATTCCGCCATACGCCCGGAAACAGTCATCGTACCGCCGCCCTCCCCGCCGGTAAAGGTCACCTTTTCAATGCGTCCAAGACACTGCCTTGCACGCACCTCCAGGTATGCAGAAGCAAGCGCCGCCGCAAAAACCTCCTGCCGCATCGGAAGCACCAGCGTAAAGCTGCCGCAGGTATCGTACCGCTCACTCCAGACAAGTGAGATGAAATCATCGATCGGACCGAGCGTTACGGAAAGCGACCGATCCAGAAAATAAAGCTCTGTCATAACAATTACCCTATCATGCACCGAAATAGCGATTCCGATACGAAATTACAGTATCAGGCGGTTCCGGCATCGCATCGGAGGAAATGCGAAGCGTATTTTTTCCGCGCAAAAGCGGAAAGAAGGAACTGCCACGGTCAAACCGCAGACAGTTTTCACCGTTTTTCAATACATACTTTGCGCCGGGAACCGTTGAAATCACCAGCGTATCATCAACCGCCAGCGTCGTCAGAATGCGGATATACGCACCGTCCTCCTCGCGCGTAATCACAGGATTGGCAATTCCCGCTGTGCCGCCGCTGTCAACCGCCCGCAAACACAGAAGAAATCCGGTCGGTGCATCGCCCAGGTTCCAGACCGTGACCGTATCGTCATGCCGGATCAGCCCGGACACCACCCCCGTATCCTCTGTTACCGTCAGCGGAAAGGAAAACAACGGTGAGGCCACACGGGAAGCAGCAGTTTCCGTCACATCCGAGAAAAAATACGGATCGGGACAGTACAGCGGTACCTTGACACGAATGTATGAAGACAGTGTTTCCTGCGTCATTGTCATCCGTCCGGACAGCATACACGCCGCCGAGCGTGACACCGTCTTTCCGTCCGCACCTTGTCGGATAACCGTCAGTGTACCGTCTGCCATCGGATCAAAAAAGGACAAAAGCTCGGCACGGTACTTCTCTCGGTTATCATAATCGGCAATCTCAAATGTCAGTGTCAGATCGCGTCCGGACAGATGACGCGACAGTACCAGCGCACCGTCCAGCTGCGCATGTTCCATACAATCCGTCACTGCTTCCGCCGCTTCTCCGCCCGAAAATCCAGATGACAGCAAGCGGTACGGAGAGGATGCACCGCCGATGGTAATCATGCGCTCACCTAACCGAAGACGCAGAATCAGATCCTGTTTATGTTCCATACAGCATCTCCTCCATTGTTTTCTGAATTTCCTGTGCGTGTTGATACGGCGTCTGTACCGGCTTCTGGAAAATAAAGGTATTTCCGCCAATCGCAGGTGCCGACCGACTGCGCCCACCGGATGAAGTCTCACTTCCTGTCTGTCCTCCCCGGACTGCCGCAGAAGATAACGGCACCACAGCGCCGCGCAAAAGCGTTCCCGCTGCTGACACGGGAATCTGTACACCGGCTGCCGCATCATTGGCAAGTGTCTGTGCCGCCGATGCAATCTGTTCCCGACAGTCGAGCATACCGCCCGCAATACCGGCACCGATCTGTCTGCCGACCTCATCACGCATGACACGGGACGGCGACTGAATACCGAGTGCATTCTTCAGTGTGGACAGCATGTTGTTTGCCACCGCACGCAGTGTGTTCCAGAGGGAAGATGCCGTTCCCTGAATGCCGCGGATGATACCCGAGATCACATTGGAGCCGATCCCGGTAAACCGGCTCATGTCCGACGAAACTGCATTTGCCGCCGCATTTATCGCCGAGCGCAGGGCGTTTCCGATGCGCGTACCGCCGCCGCTGATCCCCGTTGAGAGCGACCCGATCAACCGCGACGCAAATGAGGGAATCCAGCCGGTCATCGCATTTCCTTCCTTCTGGGCCTGTGTACGGATCAGCGTAAACTGTCGAGCGGCATATGTTTTCAAGTCATTCAGCGCGGTTTTCATCTCTGCAATCCCGCGCGTCACAGCCGCCGTGTCCATCTCCGCACGGATCAAAACCTGCCCATCTGCATTCTGCATATCGTAATTCCTCCTGTTCATTGTTTTTCATCATGTCCAAAAGAGTCATCGGAGGGAATCCGCCGTATTCATCGCCGCATTCCGTCACCGATATCCGATCCTCCTGTCCTGCCGCCCGGGTTCTGTCTCCGGTTTTTCCCTGTTTTGCAAACGAACAACAGACAACATCCCCGGTCTGGTCCAGGTACAGCCGATGCAGGGTATCGGCATCCGGAATGCGGACCGCCAGCTTCTGCGCCGCAAGAGCCGCACGGGCTTCCCCGTCCTCAGCGGAATCGGTCGGCGCGGCGCGAAGCGCCATCGTCCTGCTCAGCATACATTCCTCCGGCAGAGCCGCAAACAGTGCATCAAACTGCCAGAGATGCAGCTTCACCGTCAATAAATCCATCTGATAGGCCTCCAAAAACGCCGCATACAGTGCAGGCATGTCCCAGAGATAGGAAAACACCGCATCTGCCGCATCCGGAACCGCAATTCCCGGTACACCTTCGCCGCAAAGCCGCCGCAGAATCCGCTCCTGTGTCATTCTGCCGTCCAGAAGATACCACAGCACCGCACATAACATCGGCGTTTCCAGACCGACCGCCGGTGCCGCATCCAAAAACAGCAGCCGACGGATCCCCTCAAGCAGCTGCCCCTGCCGCACCTGATAATACGGCTCCCAGAACATCTGCCGGACACGAAGCCCCACACGGAAATCCGAATCAATCGGATAGCGTCTGCCGCCAATGACCAGACCGTCCGGCATCTCCCAGAACGGCAGTCCCATCAGCGTACCTCCATCATCCGTCCGGAACCGTCAGACGCAGTCTCCCCGACCGTCATCTCACCCAGATAAATCTGACGCATCATGCGGTCACAGCGTTCCTCTTCCTCAACACAACTGCGCAGATACGCCGCCCAGCGATCAAAAGCACGCCCCGCACGTCCGACACTCGGCTCCTCACCGACAATCTCCGCAGAACGTCCTGGAAACAGTGTCTCAAAGAAATCATGATACATGCGGAAAATCGTGCGCATCTGCTCCGATGCCGACATTGCCGCCCCATCCGCCGCAGTCATTTCGTTGTTCTGCGTACACAGAAGTGAAAACGCACGCTCCAGACGGCGCAGATCATCCGCATTTGTCACGTCAAATGCAAAGCGTTTGTCGCCAATCACAAACGGTTTCATCCCAACCCCTCCTATTCCTTTCTCACATACGATTTAATGTTTATCGATACACAAATATATGTGTATCGATTTACTTTTCATGGAACTGCTTAGAGGCCACATCAAATGTGCCTCTTTTTGCATCTCCGCGCGCTTTGAGCGTACCGGAACAGATCAACGCTTCCGTACCCGCACCCAGCTTGGCAGGACAAACCGTGTATTCACGGCAAACGGCTTCGACACAGCCGTCCTCTGCCGGCTTATGCAGAAATGCCGTCACCACCGTCACAGCCGCCGCATCGCCGACCGCCTCGGAAAGCATGATTTCCATCAGCGCCGCCTGCACCTCATCTGCATCGAATACATCAAACGCATACGTCACACTCGGTGCAAACCCGACCAGATCGGTACGCTCCGCTGATTCATGAATGTACTGACGGGAATATTCCTTCGGATTCTTGTTTTCCGTAAAATCGGTAAATCCTTCCCCGATCTCGCGGTACACGCCGTTCACCAGAAGATAGGAACGCATGTCACTTCTTGTTACCAGACCCATGTCCAATTTCTCCTTTTCAATTATCATTAAATTCCACAGAACAGCGCAGCTCCCAGACCGCACCGTCTCCGGTCAGCCGCAAACGCGCCGGATGTGCCGCAGGACGAATCACATAGACCCGTTCCCCATCCACATACCGCGCACCGGCTTTCTGTATATACGCCGCAAGTGCGCCGAAAAATGCCGCAGTTTCACGCCGCTTCTGTGCATCGTCATCACGTACACGCCCCGTCACCGTACACGCACCGCGCAGCGTACCGCCGCCGTTGATGTACCGACGCACCCGCGTCAGCGTTGGCTCCATCGTAAACACAGCCGCCATTTCAGCCGTCGTACTGTCCGCACCGCAGCCAAAGCCGCCCATCTCTCCGCGCACCTCCGGCACTTCTGCCTCGTAGCCCAGAGAATGTGCCGCATCAAAGCCCGTAAATGCAGCAAAAAATCGATACAGTGCACCGCTCACCGCAGCATCCGCCGTCTGTGTCGTATATTCCGCTTCCTGACCCGTCATCCGCTCTCACCTCCGTTATGAACCGAATCCCATCCGTACCGCACCGCGTACAGCTTCCAACCAGGCATCGCAGCAGGTACCACAGGCACCTTCAAACCACCGTGCTCTCGCATGAGCATGATGCTCTGTTTTATAGCGAACGCCGCGGCTGTCCCCGTAGTATACCGCAGATGCATACGGTGCCGACCAGATCACATCACAGCCGATCTGTCCCTCCGCATCCAGAACCGCACCGCGTGTCACACTGCGGCAAAGTGTACCCGTGTCATACGGAACATAGACCATACAGTCATCCCGGATCGCATCACCGAGCACACCGACCGCAAACGAAAACGCATCATGACAGCGTGCTGCAATCGCCGCATCATCCAGTACCGTTTCAATTACAAATCCTGTCATCCGATCCTCCTGTATGTATAACGTTAAACATTATTGTTCATCGTTACACAATCGCCGTTACTGTAAACTGCACCCATTCAACCATCGTCCCGCAGCGCAACCGCGGCGGGCGGATGACTTCATGAAAACAGTATACCTCAGCCCCGGACCGCTGTGCGGAGGCAGGGGATTCACAGAATGTGAAATCCCCCGGCGCAATACAGTCGTGTCCAACCGACGGCGTCACCGGTATCAGATGCTCCGTCGGAAACAGAAATCCCTGCAATTCCGCCACTCCATGCCGCGTCATCCGTACCTCGGATACCCTCTCCGCACGCACCACCGCTGCATCATACAGAACGGGATGCCAAACCGCACCGCCGCCCTCATCCTCCGCCAGAAAATGCCAGACCGTGACAGGTGCTGAGATCTCATTTGCCAGATTCAGATCCAAAGCGAGATCACTCCTCCCACACGCAAAACCGAAATCATCATCGGACTGACCTCCAGTCCGAACAGACGGATCTTCTCACCGTCTCCTGCAGCACTGCGTTCAATGGAATACCCGCCGAAACTTTCCTTCTGCGGAAGCGTGTCAAAGCAAGCTCCCAGCGAGCCGCGCTGGCGCATAAACCAGATCTGCCAGTGAACTGCTTCTCTTACCGCGCCGTTGCCGGCATCCACCGCGCGTCCCGCCAGAAAGTCCACCATACAGGAAGCAATCCTGTCATACCGCGCAAACTCACCCGGCGGAATCATATCCTCATGATCGGCGACATAGGTTTCATAATCACCATAGCCGCTCTTTCCCGCCGCCGTCATATCAGCCAAGACAGCGTACCGCCAGTTCGGGATAGATGGTCTTGTACGCATAGAGAACGTCCATGGACAGCATCTCGCGCTTGTACTTCATATCGTAGCCGCGAACGACACGCAGGGAGATACCGTCAAAGGAGGTGACATACGATTCAACACCAGCCGGTTCGGACAACGGACGGGTAACAAACGCGAAGGCAGACGGATGGAATGCCAGGTTCGCTGTATGGGAACCGATCAGCGTAACCGCAGTGCCGGCAGTCAGTGCGGGAAGTGCGGGGGTCACCTTAACACCGCTGATCGTATTGGAAGCTGCAGCCGCTGTATCCTCGACGACTGTATAGTTCTTGCCGCCGATCTGCATCAGATCACCGGCCTTGAGATAACCGGTCAGTGTCGTACCGGTAAGATCGAGTGTCTGCGCACCCTCTGCCGCCTTGCTCTTGACAGTAACGCCATCCGCAGCAGTGATACCGGTTTCGTGCTTGACAACCGCCTGGCTCATGTAGTTGTCAATGCCGAAGACACGGCCGAGCGCACCTTCGCGGAGTGCATCGGTAGAGCCGCTCTTTTCCGCATTGACCAGTGCCGGAACCGTTGCAAAAGCCGTATCCGCCGCCGTATCCCAGACCGCATAGCGTGGTGCCTGCGGAACCAGTGCATCATTGAGCGCACCGCGAACCGCCGCCAGATCCGACAGCTCGGAGGGTGTCTTGCCAGCAGTACCGACCGTTGCCGCAATATCGCGGTACAGCGCCAGACCGTCTGCATTCAGCTTTTCTGCCAGTGCAATCGCCGCCGGCTCGATGAACAGACGGTCAATCGAGTCGAAATTCAGAGCCGCATCGAGCGCGGAAACCTCAATGTCGACAGAGGCAATCTTGTCGAGCTTTACCTCAACAGAGCCTTCCTCCAACTCCTGTGTCTGTGTGCCGGCGTCAGGATCAAAGTCGCGTGCGATGTAGTTGACCGGCTTGCGGACCTGCACCGTATCCCCCTGCTTTGCTGCCAGCGCATCGGAAAAATCGCTGTGAACCAGACGCGGGAATACCAGGTTGTTCATCAGATGCGGCAGAGCCGTACGCGCAATGTCGCGCAGTGTAACAATAGAATTTGCCATTTGAATGTTCCTCTCTTTCTTTTCTGTAAGGTTATTATAATACCGTCAGACAGCCTTCGTGTGCGGCAGGTCACACATCGTCAACTCCGCGCATTCCATGCGCCGTGGTCATGACGCCGCACACCCGAACTTGGCTGACCGGGTATCTTCACATCATCTGCGGCTGTTTCGTTTGCGTCCGAGAACAGCACGGTAATAGGACACATCGTCCATTTGTGACGGATCCTGCTGCGCAATGACACCCAGACGCATCGGCGCAGTTGTACCGCGGCTGCGCATACCGCCGCCATCCGCCGCACCGCCCGTCTCCTCTTTCACCGCATCTGCAAACAGATACGATTTTTCGCGGCGCAGTGTCTCGATTTTCTCCCTGACCGCAGATACATCGGGAACACCGTCCTCGCCAAAGGAAATATCTCCCTGTTCCACATCAATCAAACGACTGAGAAGCGCAGGATCTTTCGCACCCGATGCAGCATACAGCTGTTCCAGCGCATATGCAGACCGCATTTTCGCCAGCGCCGCACGGTGTTCCTCCATTGCCGCATCGGCAGTGTCGTCCGATGCGGCAATCTGTGTGATTTGTTCTTCCATAGTGTTGTCCTTTCATGATATCCAGTTACAATGCAGCGGCATCCGTACTGCTCAGCGTCCCGACAGTCGCCCTTGCATATTCCTCGGAATCACCGTAATACTTCATACGGTACTCCCATGGTGCAAGAATCCCCGCTCTCACCTCGGAAAGGTCGCGTTCGCGCTCTGCTGCCGGATCGATAAAGAAACTGTCGTCAAAGTCTACGGTAATGTTCTCCGGCTGAGGCAGATCCATCCCCTGCAAAACCGCAGCAGCATACCACGCCAGATGCACAAGCACACGCAGAAACTCCTCCATATGCAGATAGTGTCTGGACGCATTGCGGAACAGCTCCTGACGTTCGCCGGCATACTGTGTCGCTGTCACAACACGGTCATCGGAAAACCGGTAGTGCCGTGTACCAAACCCAACCTTGAACGACAGATAATCCAGCTGCGCCTGCAATGCCGTCCGGTTTTCCTCGGCACGAAGCGCAGGATTGTGTTCCACAATCATGGTTTCCGCTGCAAGATCCCCATCTCCGACCGTCATAAACAGCTGCTGAGCAACATCGTCCGGCGCAACACGGTTGCCAAAGCGATCCTCACCGATCAGCGACTGGTTCATAAAAACCTTTTTGCCGCCCAGATACAGATCACGGCAGAAGTTGTTGTACGCCAGATCCACCCCTTTGAGATTGTCGTAGGCACAGGCAAATACCGAAGCCCCCATACCATGTGCTGCCGCGGCGGCATCCGCCGGCTGTACATTCGGCGTCAGAATCGCAAACAGCGGACGATCCGTGTAAAAGCAGGCTGTCATCCCATGCGGAAGCGCCGTCGGCTGAAATTCCGCGTCAAAGGCATGATTGGTAATACGCCATCTGCCGCTGCTCAGCCGTTCGTGGACAGACAGAAGCGTCAGTGCATCCCCATCGCCGTCACAGCAGGTACCGTTCCGACCGAGAAACGCACAGGAAACCACCTCACCGTTTTCCACATACAGCGGAAATATCTGATCCGCCGGCAGAAAATCCAGAGCCATACCGTCTGCGGCGATCAGCATTCCGTCCTCGTCATACCGCGCTCCGGACAGACTGACCACAGCCGCACCGGACCCCAGCGCAAAAACCAGCTCCACAAAGGAATGCAGCCGTCCCCAAAACCCGCCCTGCGTCAGAATACCGCCCATCCCGTGCCGATCACCAAACAGTACACGGTCAAGTACGGCATCGCCTGTCGTCACCGCAGTTTTGTCATTGCAGAGCATCGTCGCCCAGTCCTCACAGATTTTCTTCGCCATTCCCATTTTGTACATTTCACGGCGGCGCGGTGACAGTCCCGTGTGATGCTCCACCGATGTATGAAACGGCTCCCAGGTTCCCGCCCACCATGCCCGCGCCTGCCGAATCGGCTCGTAAATGTGCGCCGGCGGCGCATATCCGTATTCTTCTTCCAGAAATTCAAGAATCGGATTGATCATAATTGCTCCTCCTCCATTTTAATTAAGATGTCATTTTTGAATGCCGTGCAGAACACCTCCGCTGCCTGCCGTATCCATCATACAGCAGTCTACCGGAACTTCCGGATAAATCCTTCAAACGCATATTCAAATGCGTCCAGAATGTCAATATCCGATGTAAAGTTGTCCAGCCGTACATCGCCCTCCTTGCCGGGATCCCACATCGCCCCGCACAATCCTGCGCCCAGCCGATCCGTCTCTCCGCCAACCAACCGGATACGCCCCTGCGCAAACAGTGATACTTCACATGCAATCCGTTCCGCAATCGGCAGCTTCCGCGCATTCTGCAAAGATACCGCACGGACATACGGATATTTGCTGTCATGAAGACGCCGCCGCACCCCGTGAATCAGATACTGCGCTTCACTGTCGCAGAACAGATAACGAATCGGCACGCAGGGATAGGTGCTGTGCATCCGGACAAGAAACCGCTCCACTGCATCACAGACCTCATCCGATGTAATGTCATCCCCGACATCTCCGCCAAGTGCTTCCTCCCCAAGCACATACAGCGCCGTGTATCCGGGCGTAAATCCGCAGCAAACCAGCGTCGTTTTCGACCGTGTCCCGCCGAAGTCCACACCGACCGATGCAAATGACAGCGGCGGAATGTCTCCCTTCTCTGCGGTAAATGCACCGGGATCATCGGCATACCGCGTGTAGATCATGCCCTCCGCTGCGCATCGCTGTCCTTCAATGTCGCGCCGATACCACAAGGATCCCGGCTCGTACTGAGCAAGCACATCCGACAGCTGCTCCGGAGAAATCGCCGCATTGTCAAAGATCGTAAACCGCTCATGATTGAAAAAACGCGGTGACAGCAGTCCCTGCGCCGACATCGATGCATATCGGTCAAGATAATCCCGATAGATCGGCGCACCGGGCGCATCCGGATTGAGATCCCAGAACACACGCCGGTCAGATGCCGCCAGCTGTCTGGAAAACGCTTCGCGGATAAACGACGGATGATGCAGATTGATCTCAGTCGCCAGCCACATCCCGATGGATAACCCGCGTATCCGTTTGTAGGCATCCGCATTTTTGCCGCCGGCAAACAACACCGTTTTTTCGCCTGTCGGTGTCATCACCGTCATCGCATCACACCCCTTGTAGCTGTGCCAGCGGCTCCTTCCGCGAAAGATTGCTTCCAGACCGAACCCGCCGCAGTCCCCCAGCGTCACCTTCGCCGTCCCGCCCGTCGCACCAGTCGCCAGATGCAGCCGATCACTGGTCGTCTCCAGAAGATGTGCAAACACAAATACATTGTCCACCGTTTTCCCGGAACGTACCGCCCCTTCCGCAACGTTCATGGTAGAATGCAGCGCCCGCCGCATGTATGCTTTGTGTTTGTCACCGAACCGGTATGGTATCACTGTATCGCCCTCCTCTGCGCATTGTCATCCGCCCTCCCACCCTCAGTCACCCGCCTCCCCATCCCAACCGTCATCCACCTCTGCTTCCTCTGCCTCTGACACCCTTTCACCGAATACTGCCCGACGGATCGCCGCCATCTGTTCCAGTTCCGTGTCCGCCGCAGACGCCTTCTTCTGCCGCTGTTTTTTCTCCAGCATTTCGTAATACAGCTTGATTGCCCTGAGGTCCCCCTCCTCCGCCAGCCGAAGCAGCTGTCCCCAGACCACCGTGCTTTCTTCATTGAAACCAAACATCATTTTTCATTCTTTCTATTTGAATCATTTGTTCTTGCTTTCAGTCGTTTTTCATGCCTCTATAAAGAATGCTTGTTCTTTTCTCTTGCGCGCTTATTATAGCACACAAACTTTTGTTTGTCAATACCTTTCGCATAAATCGTAGAATTCACATTTTTTACACATGGAAGAAATCAAAAGTTCACAATTTCAGTCGTTAACGCAAACAAAACCTCGATTTTTTATTCCACCGCCAAACCGCGTTAACCGCGAAAAACTTTCAGAATATTACCGTTCCCTCTTGCAATTTTCGCTGTTCTGTCGTATAATATAGTAATAACATGGTCTTCCGCCCTCAGTCAAGAAAGGAAAACACCCGTCCGCGGGTGACACTGATCGTATGAAATGTCCGAATTGCGGTTATACCGAATCCAAGGTCACAGATTCCCGTCCCGTTGAAGAATATACCAGCATTCGCCGCAGACGCGAATGTCTGTCTTGCCAGAGACGCTTCACCACATATGAAATCGTCGATACCATCCCGATCACCGTTGTCAAGAAGAATGGTACAAAGCAGCTGTTCGACCGCAATAAGCTCCTTTCCGGTATCATGAAAGCCTGCGATAAACGCTCTGTCACCAAAGAACAGATGGAAGCGCTCGTTACCGAAATTGAAGGCGAACTGCAAAATTCCCTGCACACCGAGTTCACCTCACGTCATATCGGCGTCATGGTCATGGAGCGTCTCAAAGCACTCGATGAGGTCGCCTATATCCGCTTCGCCTCCGTCCACCGTGAATTCCGCGATCTGCATACATTCATGCAGGCACTGGAGGAAATGACAAAGAATAAGGAAGAGGAAAGCAAAGAGTAATCGCCTTGTCCTGTGACGGTGTGTTGTTCCGTACGCCAAAACCTTCCCCGAGGGGGTACTGCTGTCAATTTTAGTGTTGACAGCATTGCCCCCGGGGAAGGTTCACAGCAAACCATTGCGTTATCTTCCCATCCCGAAAAATTTTCCCACAGAAATTCCCGTTATATCTTGACGATTTCCGTCGTCCGTGATATAATAAATGCAACAGGGTTAAAATAACCGCACAGAAAGGAGATTCTCATGGATTTCACCAAGAATCAAAAGTATTTCAAAGCGAACAGCAAGCTGTTCTTACTCGGCATTCCGGTCATCATCATCGGTATTGTCCTCGCAATGCTCCTCGGTTTCCAGAAAATGATCATCGGTGTCCTCATCGCAGTTGCCGGCGTCATTTTCATGATCGCCTGCCTCACCGGCGGTATGAAGGACGATGACATCGACGGTGCAGTCGCATCCAAGATGAACACCATCGAAGCTGACGCCTCCGAGCAGTTCAAGTTCCCCCGCAGATACGAAGTTATCCATAAGGCTGTCATTCTCGGCGGCTACGACTTCACCCGCGAATCCTCTGTTCCCGTCAAGCGCGGTGCTGACCTCAAGTACAGAACCGAATACTACTGCGGTCTGCTCATGAACTTCACCAACGACGGTCTGCGTATCCTCTCCAGAAAGTTCTCCATCCTCAAGGATGACTGTGTTGAAGAAAACCTGCACTTCGCATGGGAAGAAGTTGTTTCCTCTCAGCTTGATGAACAGGAAGTCACCTTCAAGATGGTCGACGGTAAAGACTGCACACTCAAGGTTGATGTTTACAAGATCAATCTGAAGAACGGCAAGACCCTCGAATACTGCGTCAGAAATACCGCTGACGTTGACGAAGCCATCGACATCATCTACCGTCAGTCCGTCCGCGTCAAGCAGGAAGAACTGAAGGCAAAGGCAAGCGAAAACGCATAAGTTCAGACAATACAAAAAACCGAACCTGTAAAGGTTCGGTTTTTTATCACAAAAGGAGCTCCCATGAAAATCGACAGCCATGTCCGGGCAATTCCCGGAAAACCGTTCATCATCCTTCAGCTGACCGATATGCAGGTCATCGATGCCGCCCAGCAGAGAACCCCGACCCGCCTCCGTCCCGATGAAATCGAGGCGTGGAAAACAGAACACGTCGAGCAATGCTGTTATGCGCCGATCCGCGCCGTCATTGAGAAAACGAAACCGGATCTCATCCTCATTACAGGTGACATTGTTTACGGTGAATTTGATGACTCCGGGCGCGCTCTGGCAGGCTTTATCCGTTTCATGGAATCTCACAAAATCCCCTGGGCACCGGTTTTCGGCAACCACGATAATGAATCTGCCATCGGCGTATATGAACAGTGCCGGATGCTCGAAAAAGCACCGCATTGCCTCTTCCGCCGTTCCACCAATCTAACCGGCAATTCCAACTATTCCGTCAGTATTGAGGAAAACGGCATCCCCGTCCGCGTGCTGTACATGCTCGACTCCAACTGCTGCTGGGGTGCAGCCGATCCCGATACCTCCCGCATATACGGCATGGCAGATGACCAGATTGCATGGATGACCGAAACCGCACAGTCGCTGGCTGCCCGATATGACCACCTCATCCCCGGCTTTGCCTGCTTCCATATCCCGACCGAGGACTATATCACTGCCATGACCAATGCCGGATACCAGACAGAGAGCGATGATGACGGCGGCAACTACATTATCGCCGGAACCGCTCCCGCATCCGGAATCGACGCAGATGTCCCCTCGCCCAATACCTGTGAGGAAGGCAATCCCCAAACAGTCCTCGCCCCGGCACATCCCGGCGATACCGGATATAAAAATGAACGGATGCCGCGCGGCAGATTCCAGACCGCACGCTCCGCAGAATTCCGGTCCGCACATGTCGACGGCGTCTTCATGGGACATTGCCATAAGTGCCAGATCTCCGTCCTCGGCGGCGACAGCATCCGCTATACCCACGGCGTCAAAGCCGGCACCTACGACTACCATACCCGCGGACGTATCGGCGGCACACAGATCACCCTCACCCCTGACCGCAATACCTTCAACGTCACACAAATCTATGTATAAAAAGAGAAAGACGACAGATCATCCGTCGTCTTTTTTCATTGCCTCCCGCATTTCGCGTATAACACCGATACCGATGGGAAGCGATATTAAAAATGAAATCACATCCGCTGCCGCCTGCGCGCATTCCAGGCCGAGCAGAGGCTCCGCACCGCACAGCTGCAGAACCGCCGGCAGAAGAAATACCATCGGAATGAACGCCAGCCCCTGCCGTGCCATCGCAACCACCGTCGCACGGAACGTCATGCCGATGTTCTGAAGCATCATGTTGCACAGCATCACCCATGCCTGCAAAGGAAAAACGATCAGCTGTGCACGGAATGTAAACGCCGCAATTTCCGCGGAAAGCGCCGTGGAGCCTGCTATCGCATCGGTAATCGGGACCGCAAATACAAAGCCAAGAACCGCAAAAATCACCAGAGCAACAGCCGCAACTCTGACACAGAAGAAATATGCTTCCAGTACACGGTCATATTTTTTCGCACCGTAGTTGAAGCCGCAAACCGGCTGAAAGCCCTGCCCGAAGCCAATCAGTGCAGAGGAGAGGAACAGCGTGATCTTGGAAACACCCGTCATCGCCGCCTGTACCGCATCAATCATGACACCGTCCAAAAGGAACAGACCAACCGCATGATTCAGACACGCCGTCGCCACACTGGCAAGTCCCTGTCTGGCAAGCGACGGCAGACCGCCCTGCACAATACCGGAAAAATAGCGCAGACGAATCCGGCGAATCCGGATCCGGATCGTATCGGAACGCAGCATCCCGATGGCAAGCAGCACAAAGCTGACACTCTGGGAAATGGCTGTTGCACAAGCCGCACCGCCGACACCCATGCCAAGTCCGATTGGCATCTCAAACGCACCGCCGAACAGCATGTCCCCGGAAGCAAAGATAAACAGCGGATCAAGCACACAGTTCAGAACCGCGCCGGTTGTCAGACCAACCATTGCAAACATCGCATTGCCCTGCATACGAAGCTGATTATTGATGACAATCGCGCCGCACTGCAAAGGACAGGACATCAGAATCCAGCGCATATAATCAACCGTGGACGAAAGCGTCGCTTCGGTTTTGGCACCGAGCAAAATCCCAAGCGGCTCTAAAAACAGCAGCCCGGAAACAGAAATCACCAGCCCGAACACAACCGCATAGAAAAAGCCGGTCGACGCCATCGTTTCCGCGTCTTCCGTATCCCGTCTGCCGAGCGCACGGGAGATGTAGTTTCCTGAGCCATGTCCGCAGAAAAACCCGAATGCCTGAATGATTGACATCAGCGGCAAAACCACACCGACCGCCGCAACCATCGAGTCATTCTCCAGCTGACGGACAAACAACGTATCGACGAGATTATAAAACGTGGTGACGAGCATTGAAATGATTGTCGGAACCGCAAGCCGCAGCACCAGCCGCTGTACCGGTTCTGTCGTCATGCGGATAAACTTTTCACTTTGATTGTTCTGTACGGCAGATGCATTTGCCATGGATCATTCGCTCCTTCAAATGGTTTCTGCCAATATTATACCGCATTTCAAGCTTTTTTGCAAGGCGTTCCGACGGATTTCTCACCGTAATCGTCAGGATTCCCCAATCGCAGTATATCCGCATTCCTCAATCAACGTCTGACCTTCCGCCGACAAAATCCAGTCGATCAGACGCGGAATGTTTTCGTTACCATTGTCCGCACGATAAATAGCATAGAACTGCGCAATGATCGGATACGACCGTGCGCGGATGTTTTCCCGACTCGGATACACGCCGTTCACCGACAGCATCTTCACGCCGGCATTGTCCACCATATCGTCAAGATAATAGCGGAACGAAAAGCCGATTGCACCACCGAACAGCGAAAAAGGTGATTTTCCGCCGATCGGGGTATCTCCCATAAAAGCATCCATCATCGACTGCGAACCGCTGCCCTCCAACCGCGTCACCGGATTGATGACACGGTTCTCACCGCCGACAGACTTCCAGTTCCGGATATCCCCGGCGTAAATGGCGCGGATCTCATCGACAGTCAGATCCTCGACCGGGTTATCTCGGTTGACAAAAAAGACGAAGGCTTCCAGTCCCACAGGAACATAGACCAGTTCCACGCCCTGCTCTTCGGCATAGGCACGCTGCTCTGCCGACGGTGCGGCACAGAACAGGATATCGGTATCGCCGTCGACAATGGCTTTGTAGCCGCGGACGGTATTTTTGTACTGCATTTTGCTGTCAGGCGCAAAGTTTTCGCCGTAGTAGTTGTCGTCAGAAAACACGCCGCCCTCGTAAGTCACCGAACCCTCGGGATACACCGCATCAATGATGGAAGCGTACACCGGAACCAGTGCCGCGGCGCCGTCCAGTACGGGAAGCTCGCCCTCCAGCGAAAAATCCGTGTCGATATGCGCAAGGTCCGATCCCTCCTCAAACGGAAGAAATGCAGCAACATCCACCATTTTTGCCTGCGAGGTATCGCTGAAGTTGTTTGCAAGCCTGCGTGTCAGAAGCACATAGACACTCGCATTGAATCCTGCAAACAGCAATATGACCGCCGTCAGCACCGCAATCTGAAAAAGGAGTCGCTTCATATCACCACAGCTCCTCTCCGATAAAGTAAATGATCGAGCACCGCTGATAGGCGTCAATCGCGTAGATCGCGTGCGCCGCCGTTGCCAGAAGACAAACCGCCAGCACAGCAATGAAGATTCTGATAAAAACAGAGTCAGTCATGATATCCCTCGCTTTACATAAACGCTACCGCCATCATCAGAAGCCCGATGAACGAAAGCACAATCAGCACAATGACACCAAACAGAACAGCGGAAATGATGAGCTGGATTTTCCGCCCGCGCAGATCGGCATCGGAATATTGCCGTTTACCGTGCTTCATATGATGTTTCGCGATGGAAAACCGGTACAGCGCAACAGCAAACCAGATAACAGAAAAAGCAGGCAGACCAAAATAAAGTGCATAAATGAGATATTCAAACCAATCGGGAGCCATAGTGAAATCCTCCAGTATTACTTTTTTATATTATATCATGTTCAAACCATCATTACAAGACCGAGCCAACAAGCAGTTGTAAATACTTTTTGACGTGAATGAAAAAACTTTTGGAAATTTCAAAAATCCCTTGACAAGATGTGCAAACAATGGTATAATATTAGTGTTACGGAGATAACTCTGTGATATTGAATAGTTCGGATGCTAATGTGGCTCAGTTGGTAGAGCAGTTGATTCGTAATCAACAGGTCACGGGTTCAAGTCCCGTCATTAGCTCCAGGGGGATTTCCCGAGTGGCCAAAGGGGACAGACTGTAAATCTGCTGTCTTTCGACTTCGGTGGTCCGAATCCACCATCCCCCACCAAAAAGAAAACACCGTAGCCATACGGTGTTTTCTTTTTGATGCGAGATCGATGGTAAGGCCGCCGATACAAGAACGGGATTTCCCGGGACAATACAACAACCTGTGCGCAATCTGATAAGTGGGTGCAGAACACTCGGTACACAGCCGTTCTTGTGAGGAATGCGTTATGCATTCCTCGTGAATGCGTTATGCATTCCTCGGGTGGTGTACCGAATCCACCATCCCCCACCAGAAAAAAAGACAGGTCTTGACCTGTCTTTTTTTCAGTTAAATCCGCCTGCGGCAGAAGAAATCCACCTACAGTGGATGAAATCGCTTCGCGATGAAATCTGCCTTTCGGCAGAAGATAGAGGCGGATTTTATTTCATCTGAGGCGGTACGCCGAAGATTTCATCCGAACTTGTTCGGATTTCATCGTGCACTGCACGATTTCATTCAAGGTTTTCAGACTGGAAAATATTTCACTGTTTCCTTGTCAAGCAGTCTAACACGGAGGTACTTCCATGCTCACCCTCGGAATGCCAACGCTCCTTGAGCTTCCCAACCTTGAAGACTGCGCAAAGCTGTGCGCCGCGCTCGGTCTGCAGTTTATTGAGCTGTCCATGTGCCTTCCGCAGTATCAGGTCGAACAGTTGGATGCAGAATACCTTCGAGCGATTGCTGACCGATACGGTATTTTCTATACGGTACATCTGGACGATACCAATACACCGTGCGACTTTAATCCGCGCATTGCCGCCGCATTTACAGAAACGGTCACCGAAACCATTGCACTTGCAAAGAACGTCGGTATCCCACTTTTGAATATGCATCTTTCGACCGGTACTTATTTTA
>SVRM01000112.1 GCA_015064785.1 Oscillospiraceae bacterium | reverse complement strand
GCGTTGTCCTCAAGGGTGTCGAATGGCTGCGTGATATGGAAGAAGATTTCGGTATTCTTCCGTATCCGAAGTACGATGAGGCACAGAAGGACTATGTCTGCTCGATTCTGCGCCGCTTCACCGTAGCATCGATTCCGATCACGGCGGCAGACCCCGATCAGTCGTCGCTCGTTCTGGAAGCGCTGTCCTGTATCGGCTACAACGAAATTATTCCGACTTATTTCAATGTCGCGCTCAAGGACAAGTATACCCGTGACAGCGATACGATTGAAATGCTGGATATCATCCAGCAGGCGGCATACTTTGACTTTGCGGATGCGTTCTACGGCAATCTGTCCGGCGTTTCCGACTATCTCACAAGCTATGCATATTACAACAATAATGCAAAAGGTCTTGCGAGCCATTTCGCAAGGCAGGAAAAGACCATTCAGAAAGATCTCGATAAGCTCTACGAAGCATACGAGGACTGATACAATCGCATAAACAAAAACAAACCGCAGGTTTTGATGCCTGCGGTTTTTGTATCCTTGCATAGAATATCAGGAGTTGAGCAGATCGAGGTATCCCCGGAGCTGCTCCTCGGTCGGTGCGTGATCCGGGACAGAGCAGCAGGGAAGCGTCGGTGCACTGCCATCGGCGCCGGGGAACGGGGAAAGACGGTCGTCTTCATACTTTTTGCGCCATGTTTCTTCCCGGAAGTCGGGAATGTCGTAGGGCGTGCCGCCTTCGAGCATCGAACGGTGACCGAGAATGGCTGCCGAGGACATGACGGTTGCGGCGTAAATATCGAACGGATGCGGCGGCTGAACACCTTCACGGATGGCGTCAAGGAAGATGCGCGCGGTCAGATAGTCACCGCCGCCGTGACCGCTGGTCTTGATGAGCTCCTCATCGCGGTCATGCCATCCGGGTTCGTAGCAGTTGATTTCTTCCATGCCCTCAGGAATTTCCCAGCCGTTGTAGCGAAGCATGATCTTCGCGCCCATACCGCGCAGATTTTCGATCTGACCGCGTGTGCCGCAGATGCGGTAGGCGTTGTGGTGCGCACCGTAAGCAGCACAGCCGGTGACGCGGAAGACAGAGCCGTCGTCACACTGCATCGTGACAACCGCGGTTCTGTCACCGCACTGACGCGCGGTGGGCTGATCCTTCTCAACCGGCGCAAAGACGGAGAATGCCGTGACACGCTTCGGTGTTGCGCCCGTTGCTGCCATGATCGGACCGAGGGAGTGGGTGATGTAATAGGTACGCGGCAGGTAGTTGCGCCAGTGACCGGGGAAGTAGTTGTATACCTTTAGGAATCCTGCATCCAAAGCGGAGCCGGGATGGTTATACTCGCCCTCGGCATACAGAATCTTGCCGAGCGTACCGCCCTCGACGATGCGCTTCATCTCGCGGTTGAAGATCATCTGCGGATAGTTTTCCGCAAGCATGTAGACGCAGCCGGGGTGCTGTTCAAATGCACGAACCAGCGCAACACCCTCTGCCATCGTACCGTTGGAAATGCATTCCGAGAAGACGTGAATGCCGGCCTCAAAGCAGCGGATGGCATACGGCGCATGTTCGTGGAAATAGTTTGCCAGAACCACGGCATCCATGTCATGTTCGATGAACGAATCGAAATCCGTGTACTGTGCGATGCCGCCGCCGAGCCGTGCTGCCGCCGCTTTCAGACGGTTTTCATTGAAGTCGCAGAGTGCGGTGATCTCGCATCCGAGCAGGCGGAAGTTTTCTGCGATATCACAGCCGCGTCCTGTGCCGAAAATGCCGATTTTCAGTTGTTTCATGATGAGTCCTCCTTTGGTTTTCCTGTGGTTGTTGTCTGTCTGTAGTATAGCATATTTTGTCCAGGAAAACAACCGGTTTGGGTCGAATTTTGTCCTGAAAAATTTTCCGGATGGTACTTGACAATCAAGAGAGTTTGTGCTATAATATTATACTGCATTATACTGGCGTATTATGCTTTTTATGAAAAACCGTGTTTTTGACCGGTTTTTTCAAGTTCTCTTTATTGCACATCCGATTCCGTTTCCGGTGCGTGATAATTGTGCGAATTTCACGAAAATCCCGCAATCCGGCGGAACGACTTTTTAGAATGGAGTGATTGTGTCTATGGTCAAACCCCGACAGCTTGGCAAGAATGTCCGCATGAGTTTCCAGAAGATTTACGAAGCGCTCGAAATGCCGAACCTTATCGAGGTTCAGAAGAAATCCTATCAGAACTTTATTGACGAAGGTCTGATGGAAGTTCTGCGCGACGTGTCTCCGATTACGGACTATTCGGGCAACCTGATCATCGAATTTGTCGATTTTTCGATCGACCCGACACCGAAATATCCGGTGGAGGAATGCAAGGAACGCGATGTCAACTTCGCTGCTCCTCTGCGTGTCAAGGTCCGACTGACCAACCGTCTGACCGGTGAAGTCAAGGAACAGGAAATCTTCATGGGCGATTTCCCGTTAATGACGGAAAACGGTACCTTTATCATCAATGGCGCGGAACGTGTCATCGTTTCGCAGATTGTCCGTTCCCCCGGTGTCTATTTTGACACGACGCTCGATAAGACCGGCAAGCGCATCTACACGGCACAGATCATTCCGTACCGCGGCGCATGGCTGGAATATGAGACGGACGCAAACGATATCCTCTTTGTCCGTATCGACAAGAACAGAAAGATTCCCGCAACCGTTCTCATCCGTGCACTCGGCATTGAGACTGCGGCTGAAATCAAGACCTACTTCGGCGACATGCCGCTTCTGAACTCCACATTGGAGAAGGACGGTATGCAGGCTCTGGCAGATACCAACGGTACGACTGCCGGCGATGAAGCGCTGAAGGAAATCTACAAGAAGCTGCGTCCGGGTGAACCGCCGCTGGTTGAGTCCGCACAGCTGCTCATCAACAACCTGTTCTTCGATCCCAAGCGGTATGACCTTGCCGCTGTCGGCCGCTACAAGTTCAACAAGAAGCTCGCCATCGGCAAGAGACTGATGGGTCAGATCCTGTCCCGTTCCGTCATCAGCCCGATCACCGGCGAAATTCTGTATGAAGCAGAAACCGAAGTAACCGAAGAAATCGGACTTGCCATCGAAAATGCAGGCGTCAATGAAGTTTACGTCCGCATCGAAGGCGAAAACGAAATGAAGGTCTTCTCCAACGGTACCATCTCTCCCGAAGTCGTTCTCGGCTACAATCTGGAAGAGGTTGGCATCAAGGGCAAGGTCAAGACCTCTGTCCTGCTGGAAATCGTTGAGTCCTGCGAAGGCGATGTTGATGCTGTTAAGGAAGAATGCGTCCGCCGCGAAGCAGAGCTCTGCCCCAAGCATGTCACCAAGGACGACATCTTTGCGTCCATCAACTATATGATCGGTTTGCAGTACAACATCGGTACGACCGATGACATCGACCACCTCGGCAACCGCCGTCTGCGCTGTGTCGGTGAGCTTTTGCAGAACCAGCTCCGCATCGGCTTCTCCAGAATGGACAAGATCGTCAAGGAGCGTATGACAACCAATGACACCGATGTTCTGACGCCGCAGTCGCTCATCAACATCCGTCCTGTTGTCACCGCCATCCGTGAGTTCTTCGGCTCCTCTCCGCTGTCTCAGTTCATGGACCAGGCAAACCCGCTGGCTGAGCTGACGCACAAGAGACGTCTTTCCGCACTCGGCCCGGGCGGTTTGTCCCGTGACCGTGCGTCCTTTGAAGTCCGAGACGTTCACTATACGCATTACGGCCGTATCTGCCCGGTCGAATCTCCCGAAGGTCCGAACATCGGTCTGATTTCCTCGCTTGCAACCTTTGCACGTATCAATGAGTACGGCTTTATCGAAACACCTTACCGCAAGGTCGACAAGTCTGTCACCCCGCACGTTGTCACCGATGAGATCGTCTACATGACCGCAGACGTTGAGGACAAGTACATTGTCGCTCCGGCAAAGGTCGCACTGGACGAAAACGGTGCATTTGTCAAGAAGAAGGCGATTGTCCGTGACAAGGCTGACGTCGTTGAAGTTGAAACGGACAGAATCGACTTTGTCGATGTCTCCCCGAGAATGGTTGTTTCCGTTGCAACGTCCATGATCCCCTTCCTTGAAAACGATGACAACACCCGTGCACTGATGGGTTCCAACATGCAGAAGCAGGCTGTTCCGCTGATGGTAACGGAATCCCCGATCGTCGGTACGGGTATGGAATACAAGGCTGCCGTCGACTCCGGTGTCTGCGTCCTCGCGCGCGAATCCGGTGTTGTTGAGCATGTCACCGCCGATGAAATTGTCATCCGCTGTGACTCCGGCAAGAAGGATGTTTATCAGCTGATCAAGTTCAAGCGATCCAACCAGGGTACCTGTGTCAATCAGAGACCGATTGTTTCTCAGGGTGAAATCGTTGAGAAGGGTGACGTCATTGCAGACGGTCCCGCAACCTCCGGCGGTGAAATTTCCCTCGGTAAGAACATGCTCATCGGCTTCATGACATGGGAAGGCTACAACTATGAAGACGCCGTCCTGCTCAATGAACGCCTTGTCCGTGATGACGTTTATACGTCCATCCATATCGAAGAATATTCTCACGAAGCAAGAGATACCAAGCTCGGTCCGGAAGAAATCACCCGCGACGTTCCCAACGTCGGCGAGGATGCACTCAAGGATCTGAACAACGAAGGTATCATCCGCCGCGGTACGGAAGTACACGCAGGCGATATCCTGGTCGGTAAGGTTACGCCGAAGGGTGAAACCGAGCTGACCGCAGAAGAACGCCTCCTGCGCGCAATCTTCGGCGAAAAGGCAAGAGAAGTCCGCGATACCTCCCTGCGTCTGCCGCACGGTATCACCGGTATTGTTGTCGACGTCAAGGTCTTCACGCGCGAAGCAGGCGACGAGCTGCCGCCCGGTGTCAACAAGGTTGTCCGCGTCTACATCGCACAGAAGAGAAAGATCTCTGTCGGTGACAAGATGGCAGGCCGCCACGGTAACAAGGGTGTCGTTTCCAGAATCCTGCCGCCTGAGGACATGCCGTTCCTTGCTGACGGTACGCCTCTGGATATCGTCCTCAACCCCCTGGGCGTTCCGTCCCGAATGAACATCGGTCAGGTGCTTGAAGTGCACCTCGGTTATGCGGCAAAGAAGCTCGGCTGGAAGGTTATGACGCCGGTCTTCGACGGTGCAACGCATGAAGACATCGAAGAATGTCTGCGCATGGCGGGTATCGATCCCTCCGGTAAGTCCACGCTGTACGACGGCCGTACCGGCGAACCCTTTGACAACCCCGTTACCGTCGGTATCATGTATTACCTCAAGCTCCACCACCTCGTCGACGATAAGATCCACGCACGTTCCACCGGTCCCTACTCCCTCATCACGCAGCAGCCGCTCGGCGGTAAAGCCCAGTTCGGCGGTCAGCGTTTCGGTGAAATGGAAGTTTGGGCGCTGGAAGCATACGGCGCTGCGTATACCCTTCAGGAAATCCTGACTGTCAAGTCCGACGACGTCACGGGTCGTGTCAAGACCTACGAAGCCATCGTCAAGGGTCAGAACATCCCGACGCCCGGTGTGCCGGAAGCATTCCGTGTCCTGGTCAAGGAATTGCAGGCACTGGCTCTGGATGTCCGTGTACTCGACCGCGACGGCAACGAAATCGAGCTGTCCTGCCTGACGGAAGAAGAATCGCAGGATGCAGCTGACGTATCCGATATGATCGGCGATGCTGTCAATGACAGCGACGATCTGCCGGACGGCTATATCGAAGACGAAGATGCGGAAACCGATTTCGCAAAGCTCGCGGAAGGCGGCTTCCTCCCCGATGATTTCTTTGATGATGACGACAGTTATTCTGACGACGTCGCCGATGATGATATTATTTAACGAAAGGGGCGTATGATCTGACCTATGGAAAAGGAATTCGCTTCAATTAAAATCGGTCTGGCATCTCCTGAGATGATCAGAAGCTGGTCCCACGGCGAAGTCAAGAAGCCTGAGACCATCAACTACAGAACCCTCAAGGCTGAGCGCGACGGTCTGTTCTGCGAACGCATCTTTGGTCCGACCAAGGACTGGGAATGTATGTGCGGCAGATACAAGCGTGTCCGCAACAAGAACGGCCCCTGTGAACGCTGCGGCGTCGACGTCACCTCCAAGAAGGTCCGCCGTGAGCGTATGGGTCACATTGAGCTGGCTTGCCCCGTTTCTCACATCTGGTACTTCCGTGCCATTCCCTCCAGAATGGGTCTGCTGCTCGATGTTACACCCAGAAACCTGGAAAAGGTTCTCTACTTTGCATCCTATATTGTCATTGATCCCGGCACAACGCCGCTTCAGAAATATCAGCTGCTCTCCGACCGCGAATACCGTGAGTACTATGAAAAGTACGAGGATGAATTCCGCGTCGGCATGGGTGCGGAAGCCGTCAAGGAACTGCTTGCGGAGATTGACTGCGACGCACTGTCCAAGTCTCTGCGCGAGGAGCTGGATACCGCTTCCCAGCAGAAGAAGATCCGCATTGTCAAGCGGCTGGAGGTTGTCGAGGCGTTCCGCGAATCCGACAACAAGCCGGAGTGGATGATTCTCGATGTGATTCCTGTCATCCCGCCGGAAATCCGTCCGATGGTACAGCTGGACGGCGGACGTTTTGCAACGTCTGACTTAAATGACCTGTACCGCCGTGTGATCAGCCGCAACAACCGTCTGAAGCGCATGAATGAGCTTTCCGCGCCGGATATCATCATCCGCAACGAAAAGCGTATGCTTCAGGAAGCGGTTGACGCCCTGATCGACAATGGCCGCCGCGGCAAGCCTGTTACCGGTCCCAACAACCGTCCGCTCAAGTCTCTGTCCGAAATGCTCCGCGGTAAGCAGGGTCGATTCAGACAGAACCTGCTCGGTAAGCGTGTTGACTACTCCGGCCGTTCCGTTATCGTCGTCGGACCGACGCTGAAGATTTATCAGTGCGGTCTGCCCAAGGAAATGGCACTGGAGCTGTTCAAGCCGTTTGTCATGAAGCGCCTTGTGGAAACCCAGAAGGCTTCCAATATCAAGGACGCGAAGAAGAAGGTCGAGCGTGTCAATGACGAGGTCTGGGACGCACTCGAAAACGTCATCAAGGAACATCCCGTTCTGCTGAACCGTGCGCCGACACTGCATAAGCTGTCCATTCAGGCGTTTGAACCGATCCTCGTCGAGGGTCGTGCAATCAAGCTGCATCCGCTCGTCTGTACCGCCTTCAATGCGGACTTCGACGGTGACCAGATGCCTGTTCACGTTCCGCTGTCGGCTGAAGCACAGGCAGAAGCCCGCTTCCTGATGCTTTCCGCAAACAACCTTTTGAAGCCTGTTGACGGTCGTGCTGTTGCCGTTCCGTCTCAGGATATGGTCCTCGGTTCTTACTACCTGACCATCGACCGTCCCGGTGAAATCGGTGAAGGTCATGCGTTCCGTGATTTCAACGAAGCCATGATGGCATACACCAACGGCGAGCTCGGTCTTCATGCTGCCATCAAGGTCCGTGTCTTCAAGGAAAGAAACGGCAAGATGGAATCCAAGGTGATCTCCACGACTCTTGGCCGTATGATTTTCAACCGTCCGATTCCGCAGGACCTCGGATATGTTGACAGAACCGATCCTGATAAGTATTTCGATATGGAAATCGATTTCGTCTGCGGCAAGAAGCAGCTCGGTGACATCGTCGACCGCTGCATCAAGGCGCACAATGCAACTGTCACCGCACAGGTGCTGGACGATATCAAGTCCATGGGTTATAAGTATTCCACCCTCGCATCCCTCTCCATCGCATTCTCCGATATCGTCGTTCCGCCGGAAAAGGCAACGCTGATTGCGGAAGCTGAAGCACAGGTCGATAAGATCAACCGTGCGTTCCAGCGCGGTATGCTCTCCGAAAACGAGCGTTACAAGAATGTCATTGAAGTCTGGGAAAAGTGCACCAAGGATGTCACCGACAAGCTGAACGCATCGATGGATCGCTACAACTCCATCAAGATGATGTCCGACTCCGGTGCCCGCGGTTCCATGGCACAGATGAGACAGCTGGCCGGTATGCGCGGTCTGATGTTCTCCGCAACCGGTAAGACGATGGAAATCCCGATCAAGTCAAACTTCCGTGAAGGCATGGATATCCTCGAGTACTTTATCGGTGCAAGAGGTTCCAGAAAGTCCCTGTCCGATACCGCTCTGAAGACGGCAGACTCCGGTTACCTGACCAGACGTCTTGTCGATGTTTCGCAGGAAGTCATTGTCCGCGAAGAAGACTGCGGCACAACCGAAGGTCTGTGGGTCGGCAACGTCATGGACGGCAGCGATATCATCGAACCGATGAAGGATCGTCTGCTCGGTCGTTTCACGATGGAAGATATCGTCAATCCCGCGACAGGCGAGCTGATTATCGCAAAGGGCGAGATGATCGAGTCCGAACACGTCAAGGCAATTCTCGATGCAGGTCTGGAGCAGGTTTATCTGCGCTCTGTGCGTAAGTGTAAGTCCCGCCACGGTGTCTGCGTCCACTGCTACGGATCTGACCTTGCAACCGGCAAGCCGGTTTCGATCGGCGAAGCAGTCGGTATCATTGCTGCGCAGTCCATCGGTGAACCCGGTACGCAGCTGACAATGAGAACGTTCCATACCGGCGGTATCGCAGGTACGAACATCACGCAGGGTCTTCCCAGAGTCGAAGAGCTCTTTGAAGCACGCAAGCCGAAGCAGACTGCTGTTATCGCTGAAATTTCCGGTATTGTCCGTATGCAGGACAGCAAGCGCAACCGCACAGTCACCATCACTGATGAGGCAGGTACTGAGGTTGTCTATGCAGTTCCGTTCTCCACCAAGATGACGGTTGGTGAAGGTGACTATGTCACCCGCGGTATGGCAATGACGGAAGGTAATCTTGCGCCGCAGGATATTACGCGCGTCAACGGCATCGATGCGGCATACGACTATCTGGTACGCGAAGTACAGAAGGTTTACCGTATGCAGTCCATCGATATCAACGACAAGCATATCGAAGTCATTACCCGCCAGATGACCAGACAGGTCCGCGTCGAAGATCCGGGTGATACCCGTCTTCTCTCCGGCTCTGTTGTTGACATCAACACCTTTGAGGAAGCAAACGATGCAGTCAATGCTGCCATTGCCGCAGGCGATGTCACACTGCGTCCCGCAGTCTGTTCCTACATGCTGCTCGGTATCACCAAGGCAGCGCTGCAGACCGAGTCCTTCCTGTCCGCCGCATCGTTCCAGGAAACCACCAAGGTTCTCACCGAGGCTGCGATCCGCGGTAAGGTTGACCACCTCATGGGTCTGAAGGAAAATGTCATCATCGGTAAGCTGATCCCCGCCGGTACCGGTATGGAGCGTTATCGCAATATCCATGTCGAACGTCAGGATCGTGTTTCCGAGGATGTTGTTATCGAAGAAGCATAATTGAAATACACCTCCGGGGTGCTGTGAATTTCACGGCATCCCGGTTTTTCCGTTCGCAGGAATCGGCAGGGAACAGATGCATTTTTTCCATGTTTACATTTCCCCACTTGACGGCGGTGGAAAACTGTGGTAATATAATACTATATCGTTAATCGATTGCAAAATTGCATTTTGCAATCGGTTTCATCGGGCTGACGCAGCCCGATGGCTCCCTTTGGTCGCTTTGAAGGTGTCTTTTTGGGCGGGAAACCCGCCCAAGC
>SVRM01000111.1 GCA_015064785.1 Oscillospiraceae bacterium | reverse complement strand
CATAAGGACACGACGGATGCCTTTCTCGGTTTTAGGCGGTGTGATGATATCTTCGCCCTTTATCCGTTGGAAAGACTTTGTGACGTGTATGATCTTACGCTCAAAGTCGAAATCTGCAGGTGTTAGGGCAAGCATTTCACCAAGCCGCAGACCGCACCAATAGAGCGTTTCAAAAGCGTAATAGGAAGCAGGTTTGTCCTTCAAAGTTTCGATGAACTGCAAGTATTCGTCTTTAGTCCAGACAAGCACCTCGCCACATTTCTCCTTGCCCATGTTGCCGGCTTTTGCAGCAGGGTTGTCCGGCAAGCCATAGAAGCGCACAGCATGATTGAACATAGCGCTAAGCTGATTATGGATTGTCTTGAGGTACACCGGGGAATATGGCATACCGTTTTCATCCGTTGTTTCCATGATGATGTTCTGCCAATGGAGAACATCTACGGGTTTCACATCCCGCACTCGTTTCTCCCCGAAATACGGCAGGATCTTTTTCTCAATGATGCTGCTCTTTGTCACCCAAGTGTTTTGGCGGATACGATTTTGCAGATCGTTTTGATAGACCTCGTAAAATGAGTTGAATGTCATGTCCAGGCTGCCTGCGGATTTTTGAAGAAACTCTCGTTCCCATGCCAGTGCATCCCGCTTCGTAGTAAATCCTCTCTTGGTTTTGCGGGATGGTTCTCCCAACCAGTTTCTGTAGCGGACGGACACATACCAACGTCCGCCTTTGTCTTTGTAAGCTCCCATAAAAAGCCCTCCTGAAATTATATATTTAGTACCAATTGGTGTACCAACTGCATCAAAAGTGGGAACTCCAAAGCCAGTTGACACTACTTTTCGCAGTACCAAATAAATTCTCCAGGATGGGGTGAAACGGTGTGATAACGCCCGATTTCCTCTGAAATGTCCCGATATGTAAGAAATCCGCTCACCTTTACTCGCATAAGGGTGAGCGGATCACTATAAAGCCACTTGAAATTATTCTGTTTTTGGTATCAAATTGACCTCAGATCAAACTCCAATTCTTGAGAATGCGGAGAAAACACGAGATAAATCGAGCTTTTATGAGAAAAATGAGGCTCTATGATACCTCAGAGAACAGAGAGAATTTTGACCTTTATTCCCATTCAATCGTTCCGATCGGCTTGGGCGTCAGATCGTACAGGACGCGGTTGATGCCGGGAACTTCATTTGTAATTCTGTCAGTAATCTTATGGAGAACGTCATAGGGAATTTCTTCGATGGTTGCGGACATGGCATCGCGGGTATTGACGGCACGGATGATGGCAGGCCAGCCTTCGTAGCGCTTGCCGTCCTTGACACCGACGCTCTTGAAATCCGGAACAGCAATAAAGTACTGCCAAACGGATTCTGCAAGACCGCAGTTGTCAAATTCAGCGCGGAGAATTGCATCTGCTTCGCGGAGTGCGTGCAGACGGTCGCGGGTGATGGCACCGAGGCAGCGGACACCGAGACCCGGACCGGGGAAGGGCTGACGGTAGACCATGGCGTGCGGCAGACCGAGTGCTTCGCCGACAACACGGACTTCGTCCTTGTAAAGCAGTTTTACAGGTTCGACCAGTTCAAACTGCATACCTTCCGGCAGACCGCCGACATTGTGGTGTGCCTTAACGCCGTCAGATTCGAGAATATCGGGATAAATGGTACCTTGTGCGAGGAAGGAAATGCCTTCCAACTTGGATGCTTCCTCATCAAAGACCTTGATGAATTCGCCGCCGATGATTTTGCGCTTGCGTTCGGGTTCCTCAACACCTGCGAGCAGATCGAGGAAGCGGTCGGTTGCATCGACATAGATCAAGTTAGCGTCGAGTTCTTTGCCGAACACTTCAATAACCTGTTCGGATTCGCCCTTGCGCATCAGACCGTGGTTGACGTGGACACAGACAAGCTGACGACCGACTGCCTTGATGAGCAGAGCGGCAACGACAGAGGAGTCAACACCGCCGGAGAGTGCTAAAAGAACCTTCTTGTCGCCGATCTGCGCACGCAGTTCGGCGATCTGTTCTTCGATGAAAGCGTCGGCAAGTGCCTTGGTGGTAATGCGTTCCATAGATTCGGGACGGACATTGTTCTGCATATACAGTTTCTCCTTTGTCTGATTAGTTTGTATAGTTATCGAAATAACCCTGAACGAGGACGACGGGGGTGCCCTTGTCACCGGAACCGGAGGTCAGGTCGGAAAGGGAACCGATCAAGTCGGTCAGCTGACGGGGAGTTGTACCCTGAGACGCCATATTGCCGACGAGGTTATCCTGCTTTTCGCGGATGGACTTGGAGATCGCTTCCTTGAGTGCCTCACCAGACAGATCCTTATAATCGTTGTCAGCAAGGTACTTGAGCTTCAGTTCGTTGGGTGTACCGATCAGACCATCGGTAAATGCGGGAGAAACAACCGGGTCGGCCAGTTCCCAGATCTTGCCCTGCGGATCCTTGAACGCGCCGTCACCGTACACCATGACCTCAACGTGCTTGCCGCACGCTGCCATGATCTTTTCCTGGACATCGAGAACAAACTGCTTGCACTCACGCGGGAACAGCTTGACCTTGTCTTCGGTAGATTTGTTGGAGCCGAGCAGGCCGTACTTTTCGTTGCAGCCGGAGCCGTTGACCGGTGCATTCATGATATCGTCCAGACCGCAGACAACCTTTGCGCCGCCGTCACGGAGGATTCTCTTGGTGCGCTTTCTGGTGTGGATATCACAGGTCAGAACGCAGTCGGTGTAATTGAGAATGGTCTTTGCCTGGTTTGCGAAGATGATTTCAACATCACAGCCTTCTTCGCGAATCAGATCGCCGTAGTATGCGACATAATCAACACCGGTGAACTCGTGCTTGTTTTCGCCGAACAGCTCTCTGTACTTCTCGAGCGTGAGTACATCGGAGTAGGGGTTGATGCCGGCCTCATCAATCTGATCGTAGGTGAGCAGTGCATTGCCGACCTCATCAGACGGATAGGAGAGCATGAGGACGATCTTTTTCGCACCGCGTGCAATACCGCGCAGGCAGATTGCAAAACGGTTGCGGGAGAGAATGGGGAACATAACACCGATCGTGCCGCCGCCGAGCTTTGCTTTGACATCGGCTGCAATATCGTCGACGGAACAGTAGTTGCCCTGCGATCTTGCTACGATCGATTCGGTAACGGAAATAACATCACGGTCGCGGAGTGCGAAGCCTTCGCTTTCCGCAGCTGCAAGGACGCTGTCTGCAACAATGGCTGCGAGATCGTCACCTTCACGGATGATCGGGCAGCGGATACCGCGGGATACGGTACCGACTAATCTTTCTTTCTGATCCATAATAGTGTAATCCTTTCATTTGATGATTTTTCCGGGAATAATCGTCTGAATATTTCGGGGAAAGTATTTTCCTGGTGGCTCCAAAAAAATTACAATATATTATATCATACCTTGCGCTGAATTTCAATATTTCATGCGAAAATTTTTGCGCATATTTGAATTTTTTTTTGAGAAAATCTGATGTTTTCACATATGAAAAAGTCTATGAAACGAAAAAGGAGGTGCTGCAGGGACCTGCAACACCTCGTTGTACAGTGCTGTTATTTGGTTTCGTCAGATTTGCCTTCTGCTTTTTCGGAATCGTCGGCAGGATTCTGGGCGGGAGCATCCTTTGGCTCGGATGCCGCAGCTTCCTCTACCGGTGTTTCCTCGACTTTGGATTCCTCTGCCTTGGGTTCCTCGACTTTGGTTTCGGCGGAAACAGCTTCTGCGGTCGGCGCCGTTGCCGGTTCCTGGGCAGGCTTGACGGGTTCTGCTATTTCTGCTTTGGGTTCAGCAACAGGCTTTTCTGCGGCAGCTTTGTCCTCGGGTTCCTTGACGGGAGCTTCGGGCTTGGGTTCCTCGATCTTGGCTTTGCCTTCTTCAAAGACAATAATCTTTCTCGGGCACTTTTCAACACACTTACCGCAGTGCGTACATTTCTCGTAATCGATGGACGCAATTGCACCGTTTACGGTGATGGCACCGGTTTCGCAAACCTTGGTACACATCTTGCATCCGATACAGCCGACCTCACAGTAGGTGCGTGTTACAGCACCCTTGTCAAGCGACGAGCAGCCGACATGAACAGGAGCGTCAAACGGAATGAGCTTGATGATATGCTTGGGACAGGATTCGACACAGATGCCGCAGCCGATACACTTTTCGGCGCGGACGACCGCAACGCCGTTTTCGACGTGGATGGCATCCTGCGGGCAGAGCATCTCACAGGTACCGAAGCCGATACAGCCATTGGGACATTCCTTGGGACCGCCGCCCAGACGCATTGCCGCGGCACAGTCATGCGGACCCTCGTAAATGTACTTCTGCTTTGCGTTGTCGCGTGTGCCGGAACACATGACCTGCGCGCGCATACGGGTGACGCTGCCGGCATCGACGCCCATGATCGCTGCGATCTGATCGGCGACTGCCTGACCGCCGACGGGACATGCTGATACCTTTGCCTCGCCCTTTACAATGGCTTCCGCACAAGCGGCACAGCCGGAGAAGCCGCAGCCGCCGCAGTTTGCACCGGGAAGCGCTTCTGTGATTTCGGGAATTTTGGGATCAACCTTGACCTCGAACACAATGGATGCAATGGCGAGCATAGCGCCGAGGAGCAGAGAAATTCCGGCAAACCAGAGGAATGCATACAAAACTGTCATAATTTGGTTTCCTCCTTACTTAAAAGCTGATGCCGGAGAAGCCGGAGAATGCCATGGCGATCAAACCTGCGGAAATCAGAACCAGAGGCATCCCCTGGAAAGACTTGGGTGCCTGAGCAAACTGAAGACGCGCACGGACGCCGGCAAAGATCAGAATTGCCATGGTAAAGCCGATTGCCGCTGCAAATCCGACGGCAACAGAGTAAACAAAGCTGTATTCGTTCTGGATATTGAGCAGGGCAGAGCCGAGAACCGCACAGTTGGTGGTAATCAGCGGCAGGTAAATACCGAGCGCCTGATACAGGGAGGGGACGAATTTCTTTAAGAACATTTCAATCAGCTGAACCAGTGCGGCAATGATCAGAATGAATGCAATGGTTTTTAAGAAGGTCAGATTGAACGGTTCCAAAATGAAGTTGTAAACCGCCCATGTCGCAGCGGAGGACAGGGTGATGACAAAGGTAACTGCCATACCCATACCGGCAGCCGTTGCGGGCTTGTCGGACACACCGAGGAACGGGCAGATGCCGTAGAACTTCGCAAAAATGAAGTTCTGAACGAGCACAGAGGAGAGCATCAAAAGCAGAATATCAATCAGCTGATCCATTTGCTGTTACCTCACTTTCCTCAGAATTGGTTTCTGTGTTGGGTTCATTTCCCGGTTCGTTGTTTTCCGCTGCCGCCTCGGATTCTGCGGCAGGTGCTTCTGTGACCATCTCATCGGGAAGCACATCGACACCCTCAGGCTTAGGATGCGCATCGGCATATGCTGCTGCAAATGCCTTACCTTTATTGACGGCGGCAACAATCATGCCAAGCGTCAGAAATGCTCCGGCAGGAAGAATAAAGATCAGCGCAGGTTCATATGAGGCAGGGGTGACGCGCAGACCGAGCCATGTGCCTGCACCGAGAATTTCACGGACAGAAGCGATCAGTACCAGTGCTACGGTAAAACCAAGTCCCATTGACAAACCGTCAACCGCGGACGGAAGCACCGGGTTTTTGGACGCATACGCTTCAGCGCGGGCCAAAATGATACAGTTGACAACAATCAGCGGGATATAAAGTCCAAGCGCGTCGTAAAGCGGTGTGAAGAATGCCTTCATCAGAAGCTCAACTGCGGTGACAAAACCGGAGATGATGACGATGTAGGATGCGATACGGATTTCCTTCGGAATGAATTTACGGAGCAGGGAAATAAAGACATTGGAACAGATGAGAACGGCAGTTGCCGCAAGTCCCATACCGACTGCGTTGGAAACGGAGGTTGTGGTTGCGAGTGTCGGACACATGCCGAGAAACTGCACAAGCGTGGGGTTCTGATCGACAATGCCCTCTTTGATTTGCTTTACATATTTATTCATTGCCGGCCTCCTCGGTTTCTGCGGGATTTTCATTGCTCTGACTGCCGGATTCTGTCAGATAGGACATATCATCGAGTACGCTCAGATAATCCAGAACCAGATTGACGCCGTTTCTGATGGCACGCGAGGAATACGTTGCACCGGAGATGGCATCGGCGTGGTTGGGACCGTCGTCGAATGTAACCGGAGCAGACAGCCCTTCATAACCGGTCAGGTAATCATGCTCTGCGACCGCCATGCCGATACCGGGTGTTTCGGCGATGGACAGGACACGGATACCGGTGATGCGGTAATCGGGTGTGACGCCGACCATCATACCGATATAGTCGCCGAATCCCATTGCCTGCGCATCGACGCAGTAGCCGATCAGCTTTCCTGCCTGATAAACGGTAAAGACTTCATTGATACCTTCGGGATAAGTATCGCTGGCGGTTTCTGTCAGGGAGACGATTTCTGATGCATCGGGGAACAGATCCAGAACAGCGGCTTCCTTTTTGGCTTCATCATTGGCCGAAATAACCGGTTCGGTCAGCAGGTTGACGCACGCGAGCAGAAGTGCCGTCAGTGTTGTGATGAGCATGAGCTTGCCTGTGATGGTTGCTACATGAAGCAGCGCAGCTTTCTTTTCATTTTCCATTGCTTGACACACCTCCGAATCTCTTGGGCTTGGTCAGATTGTCGATGTACCAGACCAGGGTATTCATAATCAGAATCGCGAAGGTGACGCCTTCGTTGTAACCGCCGAAATAGCGGATGAACATCGTAATAGCACCGCATCCGACACCGAACAGAAGACGACCGTTCTCTGTAATAGGTGTAGTAGCATAGTCGGTTGCCATAAAGATCGCTGCAAGCATCAGACCGCCGCAGATGACCTCACATGCAACAAAGTCGATACGTTCAGCCGCGTTCTGCGGAAAAAGATAGGAAATGAGCGCGACGGTTGCCAGATATGAAACGGGAATGTGCCATGTGATGACACGACGGATGAGAAGATAGATGCCTCCGCCGATCAAAAGCAGCGTTGCGACCTCACCGATGGTACCGGGCTTTGCGCCGAGCAGCATGTTGAACAGACCTGTATCCGGAATGGTGCCGGTCTTGAGCATTTGCATTGGGGTGGCGGATGCGACGATATCGACGGTATCTACGGAAATGGCAAACGGGGAGGAGCTGGTATACGGCTGCGGAGAGGCTGTCATCGGTGCAGGCCATGCCAGCATCAGAAATGCACGTGCGGCAAGTGCCGGGTTCATAAAGTTTTTGCCGATGCCGCCGTACAGCTGCTTGACGATGACAATGGCGAAAAAGGAGCCGATGATCGGAAGCCACAGCGGAGCGGTAGCAGGCAGATTCATACCGACCAGAAGACCGGTGACAGCGGCGGAGCAGTCGGAGACGGTGATCGGCTTTTTGAGCAGAAGCTGATATAGTGCCTCAAAGCCGACGGCGCAGATCACGGCGATCAGCAGCAGGGATAAGGAACGCGGTCCGAACACGTAGATGCCCCACAGACATGCGGGCGTCAGTGCGATCAGGACGTCAATCATGATCGAGCGCGTGGTAACGGGGGATTTGATGTGCGGGGAGGTGGAGACGGTCAGCATTGCGTGCGGATCAATCGGCTTCTTTGCCGGTGCTGCTTCCGCTGCTGGTTCCGGTGTCTGTACTGCCGTTGCTTCAGTGGCAGCGGTGTCTTTTTCTTTCTCTGTCATTTGGTTGTCTCCTCCTTATTCGCAGGATTGGTTTCCGGTATTTTCATTTCCTTTGCAGCGGAAACGGAAGCAGCGGCGGGTACCGGTGCTGGCGCAGTTTCTTTCTTCGATGCGGCAAGGGCAGCCTGCTGTGCGCGTCTGGCGTTGTTGATATGGGTCTTTGTTTTGCGGATATACTGGACAATCGGAACCTGACCGGGGCAGTTGTATGAGCAGGTGCCGCATTCGACACAGCTCATGACGCCGTACTGCTCCGCATCGTCGTAATGCTCGGACTTGGAAAAGGTCGCAAGATAGTTGGGCATCAGATGCATCGGACAGTTATGAACACAGCGTCCGCAGCGGATACATGCCTCGGGCAGATGATAATTGAGATCGTTTTTTTCAGAGAAAACGAGGATTGCAGAAGTACCCTTGGTTACGGGGGCTTCGATATCCCATTGCGCCATACCCATCATCGGACCGCCGTTGACGATTTTCTTCGGCTGTGCGCGCAGACCGCCGCAGTAATTGATCAGATCGAGATACGGCGTGCCGAGCGGAACACGCAGATTCTTCGGCGTTTTGATGCAGTCACCGTCGACGGTGACGGTTCTTTCGATCAGCGGCATTCCGTGAGCAACCGCATCAAAGACAGCATAACAGGTTTCTGCGTTGAAAATGACACAACCGACGTCAGCGGGCAGCTTGCCTGTCGGCAGCTCCACGCCCTTGAGTGCGTAGATCAGCTGACGTTCGTCACCCTGCGGATATTTGGTTTTCATGACCTTGACAGAAATGATATCGCTGCCGACCAGATGCTGCTCAAGTCTGTTGATGGCATCGAGCTTGTTATCCTCTACGGCAATCTCCGCTTTGCGTAAGCCAAGTGCACGCATCAGAATTTTGACACCGTTGATGACGGCTGCCGGGTTTTCTAAAAGGAGTCGGTGGTTGGCTGTGATATACGGCTCGCATTCGGCACAGTTTACAATCAGGTGCTGAACTTTGCCGAGGGCGGATTGGATTTTTGCGTAGGTTGGGAATGTTGCGCCGCCCATACCGGATATGCCGGCATTCTTCACAATTTCAATGATTTCATCAGGGGAGATATCCTGAATGCGCTTCGGGTAAGGCTGAATGGAAGGATCCATCGTATTGCATCCGTCATTTTCAATGATGACATTGACAATTTTCATGCCGTTTGCCGCATTGATTTCCTTGATTGCCTTGATCTTGCCTGAGACACTGGCATGAACCGGGCAGCCAAGTCCCGATTCTACACGACCAATGACCTGCCCTTTGAGTACAGTATCCCCGACTTTGACGCACGGAGTACAATGTGCGCCGATATGCTGAGACATCGGGAGTGAGACTATGGCAGGCGGCGGAAGCGTTTCGATTTTGCAGCGGCGTGTGTTTTTATGATCGTCGACATGCATACCTCCACGGAAAGTAAGAGCCAAAATGATTCACCTCGTATTTATATGATGGAGTGTTGTTTTATATATAATCATACCATAAAAACGCATATTTTGCAAGGGATTTCCGTCAATTATGAATGACAATGTTTTAACTATGTATGATAATGTTTTAACGAGAAGCGGGGGTGATTTTATCGAAAGAACGGCAGGAGTTCCGGTGTGAATTTTGGGTGTACACGTCTATATAATAAAGGATATATTCATGCCACGAGTTGAAGATGATCTCGGCGAGAAGTCGGTGCTGTGCGTTGAATCGGAGAAAAATCGGAGGAAACGACGAAAATTGGAAATTAATTTTGAAAAAGGTCTTGACAAAAGCTGGAAGTGGTGATATAATATACAGGTCGCAAGCGAAGGTTGCAGAAACGTGACCTGGAGATGAAGAAAAAGTTAAGAAAATTTTGAAAAAGTTTCAAAAACCTCTTGACAAGTCGAAATGTTTGTGATATAATATATAAGCTGTCGACGAAAAACGGCAGCCGATGATCCTTGAAAA
>SVRM01000110.1 GCA_015064785.1 Oscillospiraceae bacterium | reverse complement strand
GCCTGCCAGCGCATTTCCTGTTCATCGGGGGTGCGCTTGTTTTTATTGAAGGAGACGGACTGGATATAAACACCGAACGGAATTCCGCGGGTTCTGCATTCGGTTGCAAAGACGTCCAGATTATAGAAGTAGTCGCTGTTGATGCTGGAGGCGATATTCAGGGGGTAAATGTCAACGGAGGTGTACAGCTGCGGGTCGACCTTGTCAAAGAACTGCTTCAGATGCTCCTCATACGTCGGTGTGCCGAGCTGCTGCTCGTTTGCATAGGACGGGAACAGATTGATATACGGAATCTTGTCATCGGTCTGTGCATCGTAACAGTCGTATGCCACGGCAAGCGCATCAAACAGTGCGGCGTTCGGTTCGTCACGCAGCATATGACCCCATGTGATGTCGCAGTGTGCGTAACTGTTCTCATCGATTTTGATGAGAGCTTCGGCACCTTCCGGTGTCACCTCATCGGAAATATGGTAGTTGGGATCATGCCACAGTGCCTTCAGCTCATACTTTGCAAGCCATTTGCAGTGATTGTGGAACAGTTCTGCATCTCCGGATCGCTGCATGATGACCTGATTGAAGCCGCAGTCCTTGATTTCTGCGAACTGTTCTTCCTTGTCAAGTGACGTTGCGCCGTAGACCCATGCGGCAATTTCCAGGCGAGGCTTGTCAGCGGGATTTTCCAGACGGACATCGCAGCTGTCATCGAGCGCCAGTGTACCGCCGGCTGCCATGCCGCCCTCCAGAAGATCGGTCAGTGCTTCCATGGCACGTGTATCGTTATACATGTCTGCGGAATCGATGATGATGCCGTTGTCGGTGATATCCAGCACATAGCTGAAGTCGCCTGCGCTCAGAATGCCTTCATCTGCACGTGCACCGATGCGGATGATCTTGCCGTCCGCAGGAACATTCTTATCCTTTTCATTATAGATCGGGATGCGGATACCGAGTCCATGGTAGATCAGATCAGAGATGTTCTGAACATCTGCAATCATCTGCGGGTTGTAGGCAATGGGATAAACAATGGCGCGGTAGTCGGTAATGGACTGACCCATGACGGTGATGTCATCAAGCGGGAAATCGTGCACACGGATGTCGTTCATCTCAATCGGAGCCTTGTACAAAAGCGCGGGATCTTTTTCCAGATAGGAGATAAACTGCGTGACAGCATGATCGACATTGCCGGACGAGGCGGCGATGACATAATGATCACCGGCAGAGGACAGCGAATAGTCCAGCATGTCGGGTGTACCGATGTTGAGCGCGGCATATGCGGCGATGGATTCGTTGCGGTTGGTGTTGCCGAAGATGATCTCATGCGTGAAGCGGTGGTTTTCCACATCCTCGCCGCGCTGGATCCAGTCGGTTTCTATATCGATTTCAATGCCGAGCTCCTCGCGGATATACTTGCGCAGGCGGACGGCACCGTCGGTTTCTTCCTTATTGCCGTTGTCGGAACGGACGATGATATACTGCGATGCTTCCTTGGGGACAGTTGTGTCGGTGGTGTCTGTACCGCCGTCGGGCGTGCTGTCACAGGCGCTCAGCACAAAGAGTGTGCAGAGCAGCAGAAATATGACTGATGCTTTGAATAACAGATTTGTTTTCATGGGAACTTCCTTTCACATAACAGTAAAGTATACATTTATATTAGCATGAAAGTATGTCTTTGTCAAGTCCAAATAAAAAAACGAACGCAAAAAAAGTCATCCATGTGTATTTCCCGTAATTTCCCGTCCCCACCGGTGTCCGTCTGTCCGGAAAACGGAAAATCAGAGACAAAAGGACAGACACATCCCGACGCATCCCGCACGGCTTTTGTGCTACAATATAGCCACGCCGAAGGGAAGCGGTATGACGGTGTCCGGAACCGTGATACCGTGGACCGTGAGGCATCTTGATTGCTACATACAGAAAGGGTTATTGCCATGAAAAACAAAACGCAGGGTCCTGTGATTTCTGATGCCAGATTTGATGACGCGCTGACCGCAGATTCCGTACCGGCACAGGACAAGCCCGGTACGGAGTCACAACCAAAGGCATCCGGTTATCAGACGGATAAAGGAAGCAAACCGCCCGTTGCGGACCGCATCCGCCGCATCCTGACCGTGGGTCGGGAGAAGCTGCTTGGGGATACGGCAGACAGCGGCTATACCGCCCGGGTTCATGCGGTGCGGACGGGCCTGCGCCGGGGGTTATCCGTGATTGCGGTATTTTTGCTGACACTGTTGTTCTCCGGTACAGTGCTATCCTACGAAACGCGGCCGCTCGGCATTGCATTTTTGTGTGCCGCTGCATTGCCGTCACACCTTGCCGCATCTGCACTCGGCAATCTGCTGACCGGAGGCGACGCGGCGGTGCTGTACCTGGGCGGCATGACGGTTGCGCTTGGGATGCGGTATGCGGTCGGACGGTTTCTGATGCCCGATCCCGATGCGTTCGGCGCAGGACACAGCCGACGGCGGAAGCAGGTCCCGCGGCTCGGTGCGCGTGCAGGCAGAGGTGACGCCGGGGCGCCGGCTCTTGTACGGCTCGGGCGGGTGCTGTTCCCGTCCGGGGTATTTTCGCAGAGTATCGCGGCAAGGGTTGGCATTTCGGTGCTGGCATCGACACCGATTGCCATCGGCTATCTGCTGGGCGATGCGGTATCGGGCGAAGCCGATATGACGATCCCTGCGGTACGTGCGGTATTTCTGATGGCGGCAATACCCATATTCACCTATCTTTTCTGCGGCTTTTTTGACCGGACACGGTGTACGCCTGCCCTGCATGAAGCAGGCATCGGTGCGATTTGCTATGCCGTGACGGCATCGCTTGGCGGTGTGATGCTGATTGGCTTTTCCGCGCGGCAGCTTTGCGCACACGCCATTACCTTATACATATCCAAAAAACACGGCTATCTGCGCGGTGCGTTGACGGGACTTCTGTGCGGCTTTGCTTGCGATGCACTGTATGCACCGGCGTTTGCATTGATCGGTGCGGTATCCGGACTGTTGTGGAATGTCCACATCGCGGCGGCAGTCATTGCATCGGCTGCGGCAGGCGGCTGTTATGCGATCTACATCGGCGCGTTTGCGGCAATCCGCACGGTGCTGCCTGAGATGATCGTCGTGAGCGCGGCGGCTTATCCGCTGATCCGTTATTTGCCCGGATTGCCCGGAAAATGGGGGATTTCCGGTGCGCTCGGTTCCGATACGGCGGAGACGGCATCCCGTCCTGCCGTGCCGCTGGACGACGGTGTTCCGGGTGCCGAAGTCCTTGGAATTCCGTCCCTTGCCTTACAGCTGGATACGCTGTCGGGCATTCTGATGGGACTGTCATCGACCTTTTATCATTTATCCGACCGGACGCGAAAACCGGGACTGTATGAGATCAGACAGCTCTGTGAGGGCATTTCCGACCGCTACTGTGCGCATTGCAGTTGTCACACGCTTTGCTGGGAGCAGGATTTTTCGTCCACGGCAGATGCCATGGGACGGATCACGCTGTGTATTCACAGAAAGGGCAGAGCGGAGGCGGGAGCTGCCTTTGCACCGCTGGACCGACGGTGTCCGAACCTTCCGAACATGCTGGCGGCGATGAATGAAGCAGCCGCACTCCTCTGTGAGGAAAAGATTACGAAGGACAAAACGGAAACCGCGGCGGGCGATTACGAAGGCATGGCGAAGCTCTTGCGTGCGTCGGCGGAGGAGCATACAAAGAGCTGTCAGCGGGATGCGGTACTGTCCCGCAGACTGGGACGTGCGATGGAGCGAATCGGCTTCCGGGCGGATTCTGTTTCGGTATACGGAAACCGGCGTCGTGTGGTCGTTGCGGAAGGCATCGATCTCGGCGGCGGAGCAGCGATCGGTGAGGGCGGCGGTGTACTTGGTACGGAGGAGCTGCGGGAGGCATTTTCCGCGCTGTCCGGGGTACGGTATCAGCCGCCGGAATACCGTTTGTCCGATGGCGGCAGGCGGCTGTGCATGACGATGCGCGCAGGCCCGAAGCTGTCGGTGACGGGCGGCGTCTGGGGTGAAAAGAAAGCGGATGAGGAGGTGACGGGTGATGTTGCGTGCATGTTTGCCAATCGGTCGGACTGCTTCTATGCACTTGTGTGCGACGGTATGGGCAGCGGACGGGAAGCGTCTGTCACGGCGCAGATTTCCGCGCTCTTTTTGGAGAAGCTCTTGTCCGTCTCGACGGCGGCTGGCGCAGCACTCAACCTGCTCAACGGTTTTCTGCGTGCAAGACCGGGCGAATGCTCGGCAACGGTTGATCTGTGCGAGATCGACATGATTACGGGCGAGGCGCGTTTTATCAAATGCGGCGCGGCGGCATCGTATCTTCTGCGCGGGGAGCAGCTGTTCCGGATTGCGTCGGGAACCATGCCGCTGGGCATTCTGCGTGAGGTATCGGCACAGGAAACGGCGTTTTCTCTGTGCGGAGGGGATTTATTGCTGTTCTTCTCGGACGGCGTCTGCGGAGAAGATGAGGAATCTGCGTGGATTTCCGATACGGTTCGCGCGGCGGGGGCTTCCTATGATGCCATGCGTGCAAAACAGCACATCCGGGAGACGGTTCTGGACGGCGATGAGGCAAATGCGCCGGAGCAGAAGCGGGAGCATCCGACGGCGCTTTCCCCGATGGATGCACTTGCGGCGGCACTCGGTGAGGCCGCTGTCGCACGGGTCGGACGGCGGGACGATATGACCGTTGCGGTACTGAAAGTGAGGGAAATTGCATAAAGAACAATCAACGCCCACAGCTTGTGCACAGCCGTGGGCGTTTGTGTGTTTGCATTAAAGCAGGTCAGCGATGTCGTAGATGAGACGTTCGGTCTTTTCCCAGCCCAGACACGGGTCGGTGATGGACTTGCCCCATACGCATTCACCGATCTTCTGCGCACCATCCTCGATGTAGCTTTCGATCATGAAGCCGCGGACGAGACGCTTGACATCGGCGTCAAGTCGGCAGGAGTGCAGAACTTCCTTGGCGATACGGATCTGCTCCAGATACTTTTTGCCGGAGTTTGCGTGGTTGGTATCGACGATGACCGCAGGATTGGCAAGGCCGCTTTCCGCATAGGTCTGCGCCAGATGCACCAGATCTTCATAGTGATAGTTGGGCATCGACTGACCGTGGCGGTTGACGTAGCCGCGCAGAATTGCGTGTGCATAGGGGTTGCCGTCGGAGTGGACCTCCCAGTTGCGGTAAATAAAGGTGTGCTTGTGCTGGGCTGCGGTGATGGCGTTCATCATGACGGAGATATCGCCGCTGGTCGGGTTCTTCATACCGACGGGAATGTCAAGACCGCTGGAAACCAGACGGTGCTGCTGGTTTTCAACAGAACGCGCACCGATGGCAACATAGCCAAGCACGTCGCTCAGATACTGATAGTTCTCCGGATACAGCATTTCATCGGCACAGGAGAAGCCGGTTTCGCGCAGCGCACGCATGTGCAGCTCACGGATGGTGACGATACCGCGATACATATCGGGCTTTTCGTTGGGATTGGGCTGATGGAGCATTCCCTTGTAGCCGTCACCTGTGGTTCTCGGCTTGTTGGTGTAGATACGTGGGACGATGAAGATTTTATCGGCGACCTTTTCCTGTACTGTGCGCAGACGGGAAATGTAATCGATGACGCTGTCCTCGTTGTCGGCAGAGCACGGACCGATGATCAGAATAAACTGATCGGACTTGCCTGCAAAAATATCCTTCAGCGCCAGTGCGCGGGATGCGACAAGCTCAGACTGCTCGTAGGTGATCGGGTAGCGTTCCTTGACTTCCTGCGGAATGGGAAGCTGACGCTCAAATAACATACTCAATGATAATTCCTTCTCTCTTTTTGATAAGATGATTACTTATTATAACACAGGAGAGGAAAAAAATCAAGAGTGTTTTGAAAATAAATGCAGAAAAGCATGGTGATTCTGTATAAATTTGCACAGCAAATGAATTCACAGCAGCGCACGCAGGCGCTCGGTATATGCCGCATACCGTGCATCATGACGGATCGGATCAAACCATTCCCAGCCGTGCTCTGCCGTCAGTGCATTGTAAATGCCCCATGCATACAGCGGGGAGCCGCAATAGACGATACCGGATTCCTCCACACGGCTGTAATTGCGGAACTGCGCCAGATGGGAGCTGTTCTCATCGGCAGGATTTGCGCGCTCGTTGTGCAGATACAATGTCAGACCTGCAAAGGACTTGCAGCCGCAGCCGATTTCTGTCTCGTCCGGCAGCGCAAAGACACGCTCGGCAAGGGATATTGCATCGTCGAGATAGACAAATGCGGTTTCTTCCTCACCGGTCGATGCCAGATAGCAGGCATGACGGATGCCCATCCATACACGGTCGGCGGCAAAAAGATCAACCGCACCGTCACCGGAAACAGGGTGCTTTTCATCGGGGGTACAGCCGCAGATGGTGTGCAGAATGGCAATCTTGCGCTCATTGATCCAGCGGCTCTCCCATGCATCGTTCGGCGTTCCCGGATTGCGCCACAGTCCGCGGTCAGAGAGCAGAGCATCAATGTGTTCATACAGGCGGTGTACGCGGAACTGCTCGAGCTTATCCCATTCCTCGCGGTTTGTATATCGGCTCCAGAGCAGGGAGGTGCGGCTGATGTCGCGGTCAGAGGCGTAGGTGTTCAGAAAACCGTCGAGGTGTTCGTCGTCCTCGATGGCGGACATATACTGCACCATCGCGTTTTTCAGCCAAGTCGGATGCGGATATGCCATGACCTCGCGGCAGGTGATGCGCAGCTCCTCCATGACCGCAGGATCGCGCCAGCGCTGTGTCTCTGTGTACATCATGTCGCCGAAGATGCGCCAGATGTGTTCATTCGCAGCATAATCGCGGCGCAGAGAACGGATCTGCTCAATGATGGCGGCGTTGTCGATCGTTTCATCGTCCAGCGCATCACAGAAGTCGTTCATGATCTGTTCTGTTTCTTCATCGGACGGTGTTGCGTCACAGCCGATCAGACCGTCGACGGTTGTGCCGAAGATGCGGGCGATGGCGGGCAGAAATTCAATGTCGGGGTAGGTCGTGCCGTTTTCCCAGCGGCTGACGGACTGGAAGGAAACGCCGAGCTTGTCGGCAAGGGCTTCCTGTGTCATGTTCTGCTCGCGGCGAAGGCGGCGGAGATTGTCACCGATGTTCAGTTTCATAGTATCAAATCCTTTCGATATGATCGGCACAGCGCTGTGTCCTTTGTTTTCCCGGTGATAACAGTATACCGCAGATCGGCACAAAAAGCAATAACGCATCCGGTGAGAATTTTTCTCGTTCTGCGTGAAGACAGGCGGTGCTTTGAAAATGACTTGACTTTCGTTTTGCGCTGTGTTACAATAGACATGATGAGAGAACAGGAGGGATTACCGCAATGGAAAAACTGAATGCAATTACCGCTGAACTGATGACCAAACGCTTCGGACATGACAATTTGATCGCGCTTGCGACGACGGATGGAAATCTGCCGCAGGTACGCGCGGTCAATGCGTATTATGAAAACGGCTCCTTTTACATCATCACCCACGCGCTGTCCGGGAAAATGACACAGCTTGCGGACAACCCCAACGCTGCCATCTGCGGGGACTGGTTCACGGCGCACGGCATCGGCGAGAATCTCGGATGGATTCGTCTGCCCCAAAATGCAGATTTGGCGGACAGAATGCGATGTGCATTTGCGGCATGGTATGACAACGGACATACCAATGAAGCGGACGAAAATACGGTCATTCTGCGGGTGCGGCTGACGGATGGGGTGCTGTACCATCATGGGACAAAGTATGAGATTGATTTTGGGGAGGAAACGAAATGAGTGCGAACAAGCTGGAACTCGGTCAATTCATTCATTGGGACTGGGGACAGAACTATCCCTTTGGTGCGTGCATGGCAAAGCTGATGGAATGTCTTGGCGGAGACACATCGCTGTACACCTACGAATTTTTCGCCGGACTTGCCGGGGATGATTTTGTTATGTGCTACGGCGACAACGGAAAATACAACGACTGCGTATCTGTCTGTTCCGATAACGAGGCATTTCTTGCCGGAGTCTGCGGTATGATCGGGCTGGAATACCAGTTGGTCAGGCATGATGTCTGGATGGCGGAAACGAAGAAGTATTACAATGCAGTCCGCCGGTATATCGACCGTGGGATTCCGGTGCTGTGTGCCGGGGTTGGAAAAAACGGAAACTATGATCTGCTGATTTCCTACGATGATGAAACCGAAAAATGCCATCTTTCCTGTGGTGATGATGTACAGTATGGATCGGACATTCCTTTTTCTGAAATCGAATGTGACCTTGTCTTCATCGAACATCTGCCGATGATCACGGACCTCAAAGCCGTCTACCGGAACGCCGTGATGCAGATTCCCACACGGATGACATCCGATGTCACACTGGACGGCGTACACTTCGGTGCGGATGCATACCGGAAATGGGCAGCGGATATCCGGGACGGCAGATATGATCGGTACACCGCCGAAACCTTTGAAAGCTGGGAACACTGGTGTATTTATTTATGTAACCTTGCCACCAACGGCGGTCACGGAGAGAGTTTTTTGCGTCGGGCATTGGAACTGAATCCGGATATGACATTCATCCCGGAGCTGATCGCACTGTTCCATGAAAATGACAAGGTATGGAATGAACTGGAATCCCTCGGCGGTGGGTTCAACTGTACCATTGAGACCCTGCATGACAAAGAAAAGCGTGCGGCGATTGCGGATGTGATTCTCCGGCTGGCTGGGACGAATGAAAAGATTGTAAGGTTGGTTTCTGCATATGCATATTGATCTTTCTCCGCTCAAATATAAATTTTGTCACAAACCGCTTCTGATCGGCGGCTGTGCCATGGAATATTACGGACTGCGGAAAGCCGGTGCGGATATTGACCTTGTTGTGCACCCCGATGACCACGCAGCCCTTGTGACGCTGTATCCCGACCATATCAAGGATTTATACGGCGATATCGGCGTCTGCGAATACGGCTTTGAAATCTGGAATCAGATTTGTACATTCGACTATTTTTATCTTGGAGAAAACGCCGTCGAGGAACAGGACTACCGGGTGATTTCGCTTGAAAAGCTGCTGTTCCTCAAATCCCTTGCCATGGAGATTCCGAAATATCATCGGGATCTGGAACTCGTGGTAAAGAAAGTACTGGATATTGCATACGGAAAGGAATCATCCGGCGATATCTGCTGAAAACAGGATAGGGGAAAAGAATGATATTCAATCCGAATCAAACGACATTTGTTTCTGAAAAACAGCGGGAAGTCTGGATGTATGGCTGTCACATCACGCCGCTTTCCGTGTCTTGTGCAGACGTTCATGAAGAAGAAACACGGGAAGCCTGTAAACAAATATACAACTGTATCATGGAGATACTGACGGAGTTATACGAACATTCGGAGGAGTACCCGAACACGCCGCGCTGGTATACCGGTGACTATCTGATCTGGATGCTGACAGAGAGTAAGCCCATCAAGCATCATGCCGCTGAATACAATCGGTTTCTGACAACACTGCACCGATACGGTTTTGTATACGGTAGGGACACAGAGGGATGGTCCAACGAAAAATATCCGTTGTTCTGCGAATATTATCCCCGAATGGCACAGCTTTTCAAGGAACGGAAGAAAAATCTCGGCGGCTACCTGGGACGGATTGATTTTCGTCTGTTTGCAGAGAAAATCAAGCTGACCACGGATGATCTGTTCTTTCCGCTCAGCGACAGCAATGCCGCCATCTGTCGGGAAATGCATGAATATGCGCTGTCAAAAGGTCTGAAATTGGAAATGAAAGACCCGTATGTGTTTCGATATATCTATAAAAAACTGTACGCATTGGAGCTGAAAAACAATCCGTTCGGAATTTTTGTGCTTTATCGGTTGGACAATGGCAAGCATATACCCGATCAGCTGGATCGGTTTCTTGCTGTCGCCAAAGAACAGCCGGACGGGGATGCGCTGATGGAATATATCAAATACGGTATCTGC
>SVRM01000109.1 GCA_015064785.1 Oscillospiraceae bacterium | reverse complement strand
CGACGATTTCGCCTTCATTGACCTCGAAGCTGATATTATCCACGGCGCGGATGTCGCCGTACTGTTTTACCAGATTCTCAATTTTGATCATGTGTGCGTTCCTTTCTTTTCTGAGAAGACAGTGTTTTCTGTGTTTGTAAAATTTCACAAAAAGACACAATATCTCCGTCATCTTTATCACAGATGGTAAAAGTATACCACGTTTTTATGAACAGTTCATGAACGAAACGGTACAGAATGCCGTTAATTCGGACGTTTTTCACCGAAATCGGGAATTTCCCGTCAAAGGTCACATCTTTTTCACAAAAAGAACACCCGACAGCTGAAACAAACGATTTTCGCACATTGTGATGTTGCACAAAAGCATCTTTGAAAACCTGTCGGAATTTGTCATTGAAAAGAGCAGGAAAATATGAGCGCCCTCTTGCATTTTGTGCGGTTTTGTGGTATACTTATATCATAGAATATTGTAAGATTGGAGAGTAGGTTGACCGCCTGCTCTCTTTGTTTTGTAAAAACAGGAGGAATTGCATGGCAAATGAAAAGCGCAATGTCAGAAACATTGCCGGCACGGTTTGGGAGCTGATTGATCCCATCGCCGAGGAACTCGGCTACATCATCTGGGACGTGGAATTCGTGCGTGAAGGATCGGAGTGGTATCTGCGGATCACCATCGATTCGGAAGAGGGCATTTCCATCGATGACTGTGAAAAACTGCACCGCGCCATCGATGCACCGCTGGATGAAGCGGATCCCATTGAACAAGCATATCACCTCGAGGTTTCCTCACCCGGTATTGAACGTGTGCTCAAATATCCATGGCATTTTTCCTGCTTTATCGGCGGCGATATCGCCGTAAAGCTGTATGCACCGCTCCCGGAAGCAGGCAACGTTAAGCAGCTGCGCGGTATTCTTTCCGCATACGATGAAGACGAAGATGTTCTGCATTTGACCATGGGCGAAACCCAAATTGACCTGCCGCGCTCCAAAGCCGCCGCAGTTCACGCCGCATTTGATTTTTAAGCGGCAGCCAATCCGTACAGAAATCCCCATCATATAGAATTGTTATCACAGGAACAGGAGGAATTATCAAAAAATGAATAAGGAATTTTTCGAGGCACTGGACCTTCTCGAAAAGGAAAAAGGCATTCCGAAGGAGTATATGCTCGGCAAGGTAGAAGCAGCGCTGATCACCGCTTTTAAGAGAGAACGCGGCGGTTCCAATGTCCGCGTTCTCATCGATGAAAACAAAAAGGAAGTCCGTGTATATGAGCAGATGACTGTCGTCGAGGAGGTCACCGATCCGATGACGGAAATCACGCTGGAAGAAGCAAGAACCCATTCCAAGCGTCTGGGCATCGGCGATATCTGCGAAATTGAACAGAAGACCAAGGCATACGGCCGTATCTCCGCACAGACAGCAAAGCAGGTCATCATCCAAGGTATCCGCGAAGCAGAACGCGGCATGATGATCAAGGAATACGAATCCAAGCAGGGCGAAATCATTTCTGCAACCGTGGAACGCGTCGACAGCAACACCGGCAATGTCATTGTCAACACCGGTACAAGCCACGCAACACTGCTCTCCTCCGAGCAGATCCCCGGCGAAACCTATACGCCCGACACACAGATCAAGGTGCTCGTCACCGAAGTCAAGAAAGAGACCAAGGGACCGCTGGTTACCCTCTCCCGTGTCCATCCCGGTCTGGTCAGACGCCTGTTTGAACTGGAAGTTCCCGAAATTCAGGAAGGTGTTGTTACCATCCAGAATATCATCCGCGAAGCCGGTTCCCGCTCCAAGATGGCAGTCTCTTCCATCGATGACAATGTCGATCCGATCGGCGCATGCATCGGCAATAAGGGTATGCGTATCAATCGCATCGTAGAAGAGCTGCACGGAGAACGTATCGATATCGTCAAGTACTCCGACGATCTTACGGAATACGTTCGCGCAGCACTGTCTCCCGCAAATGTCATCAGCGTGGAACTCGCAGAAGGGGAACGTGCCGCACGTGTCATCGTTGCACCCGATCAGCTTTCTCTTGCCATCGGTAAGGAAGGTCAGAACGCACGCCTCGCTGCAAGACTGACCGGCTGCAAGATCGACATCAAAACCAACTGATTGCCCCAACCGAAAGTCAGGTGATCCCCATGCCCGCAGCACAAGAAAAACCGAAGAAGAAAATCCCCGAACGCAAATGCGTCGGCTGTAACGAACGAAAACCCAAAAACGAACTGGTTCGTGTTCTGCGTACACCGGAAGGTGAAATTCAGATCGATCGTACCGGCAAAAAATCCGGACGCGGTGCGTACCTGTGTCATAACACCGCATGCTTTGCCAAGGCTGTTAAGGCTCGCCGTCTGCAGACCGCGCTCGAATGCGAAATTCCGGACAATATGATCGGTGCTATAGAAAAGGAGCTGACAGTCTGTGACGGATAAAACAAAACATGATATCCGCATTCCCGATGACCCCAAAGAAGCCGCGGCTCTTCTGGTAAAATTGCAAAAACAGAAGAAATTCGCCGGACTGCTCGGGATTGCCAAAAAGGCTGGCCGTGTGATCGCAGGTACCAACCTCGTCACGGATTCCATCCGTTCAGGATCCGTATCCAAATGTCCTCATGCAGTTTTCTTAGCATCCGATGTCTCGGAAAACACACGGAAGCGGATCACCAATTGCTGTACCTATTACGAGGTTTCCCTCTATAATATCCCCCTGACCATCGCGGAAATCGGCGATGCAATCGGAAAAAGCGGAAGCGTTTCCGCTGTCGGTATCACAGACGCAGGACTTTGTGATGCACTTGTGAAGTTGATTTGAAAGGATTGATACGATACATGATAAATTCTCCCAACAGCCGCATCAGTAATATGGCAAAAGACTTTGGCGTTAAGAGTAAGACCATCATTGATATTCTCGAAGCAAACGGAATTTCCGGCAAGAAGAATACCGCAACGCTGAATGAAGACGAATACGGTCTGGTTATGGAAGCACTGACACGTGACAACCAGATCTCCAATATGACCCAGTACCTCGCCGGTGAAGTCGATATCCCGCGCGAAAAGAAGGAAGCTCCCAAGGCAGAAGCTCCCAAGGCTGAGGCTCCCAAGACCGAGGCTCCCAAGACTGAGGCTCCCAAGACTGAAGCTCCCAAGACTGAAGCTCCTAAGACTGAGGCACCCAAGACTGAAGCTCCCAAGACTGAAGCTCCTAAGACTGAAGCTCCTAAGACTGAAGCTCCTAAGACTGAGGCACCCAAGACTGAAGCTCCTAAGGCTGAGGCTCCTAAGGCTGAGGCTCCTAAGACTGAAGCTCCTAAGGCTGAGGCTCCCAAGGCTGAAGCTCCCAAGACCGAGGCTCCCAAGACCGAGGCTCCCAAGACCGAGGCTCCTAAGGCAGAAGCTCCCAAGCAGCCTGTTCAGTTCCGCCCGAACACCAATCAGCGTCCTGCGGACAACAGAAACAACAATAACAACAACCGCGGCGACCGTCCCCAAAACAATGACCGCAACAACGGTCAGCGCTTCGGTGACAGACCCCAGAATGGCGACAGATCGCAAGGTCAGCCGCGTTCACAGAACGGCGACCGTCAGCAGAACGGTGACAGAAACAACGGTCAGCGCTTTGGCGACAGACCGCAGGGTCAGCCGCGTTCACAGAACGGTGAACGTCAGCAGAACAACGGCCAGCGCTTCAGTGACAGACCCGCACGTGACAATACCCGCGGATTTTCCAAGGATGACGACCGTGATCCGAAGGAAGGACGTCCCTCGTTCCGTCCCGCAGCACCCAAGCCTGCACAGCCTGCCGCTACCTCTTACTCCAAGCCGACCGCAACCGGCGGCTCGACCCGTGTCATCGATACGCGCGGTGCAGAGGGCAATGTCGACCTGTCCAAGTACGATGAAAAGCTCGATACGCTGGTACCGGATGCAGCAAAGGATCTCTCCGGCTCCAAGCAGAAGCTGAAGAAGCAGAATAACCGTCCGCAGTTCGACAAGAAGAAGCGCGGAGATAAGGAACGCGACGCTATGGATAAGATGCGCCGCGAAGCACAGGAAAAAGCAAAGAAGCAGCAGCTGAATGTTACCATTCCCGAAGAATTGCAGGTCAACGAGCTGGCAGCACTGCTCCATGTTACGAATGCAGAAATTGTCAAGAAGCTCATGCTGCTCGGCATCATGGCTTCCGTCAACCAGGTCATCGACTTTGATACTGCGGCACTGATTGCCGACGAATTCGGTGCAAAGGTCACAAAGGAAGTTGTTGTCACCATCGAAGAACGCCTCTTTGAAGAAGAAGAAGATAAGGATGAGGATCTCATCGAACGCGCACCCGTCGTCTGTGTCATGGGTCACGTCGACCATGGTAAGACCTCCCTTCTCGACGCCATCAGAGATACCAACGTAACTGCTGGTGAAGCCGGCGGTATTACCCAGGCAATCGGTGCTTACCGTGTCCGTATCAACGATAAGGATATCACCTTCCTCGATACGCCCGGTCACGAAGCATTTACTGCCATGCGTGCGCGCGGTGCAAAGTCCACCGATATCGCAATCCTCGTTGTTGCTGCAGATGACGGTATCATGCCGCAGACGGTCGAAGCAATCAACCATGCAAAGGCTGCCGATATTCCGATCATTGTTGCCATCAACAAGATGGATAAGCCGCATGCAAATCCCGATATGGTCAAGCAGAGTCTGACCAACTATGAACTTGTTCCCGAAGAATGGGGCGGTGAAACCATCTGTGTTCCCGTTTCCGCTCTGACCCGCCAGGGTATCGATGAGCTGCTTGAAATGGTTCTGCTCGTCGCGGAAATGAAGGAACTCAAGGCGAATCCCAACCGTCGTGCAAAGGGACTTGTCCTTGAATCCCGCCTTGATAAGGGACGCGGTCCTGTCGCTTCCCTGCTCGTTCAGACCGGTACCCTCCATGCCGGTGACGTTCTGATTGCCGGTACTGCTGTTGGTCGTGTCCGTGCCATGATGAATGATAAGGGACGTACCGTCAAGGAAGCAGGTCCTTCCATTCCTGTTGAAATCACCGGTCTTGCAGAAATCCCGCAGGCAGGTGATGAATTCGCGGTTGTTTCCGACGAACGTATGGCGCGTGAGCTTGCGGAACAGCGCCGCGACCAGATCAAGGAAGAAGCATTCAAGGCAACCGCCCGTGCCAACCTGGATACCCTCTTTGCGCAGATCAAGGAAGGTGTCAAGGATCTCAATATCATCATCAAGGCGGACGTTGCCGGCTCTGTAGAAGCAGTCAAGGCATCGCTTATCAAGCTCTCCAACGAAGAAGTCAAGGTCAATGTCATCCACACCGCTGTCGGCGGTATCACCGAAAACGACGTTATGCTGGCGGCAGCATCCAATGCAATCATCATCGGTTTCGCTGTCCGTCCTGATAAGAATGCACTCGACCGTGCGGAAGATCAGGGTGTTGAAATCCGTACCTATCGCATTATCTACGAGTGTATTGAAGAAATCGAAGCCGCTATGAAGGGTATGCTGGATCCTGAATTCAAGGAAACACTGCTCGGTCATGCAGAAGTCCGTCAGACCATCCATGTCCCGAATGTCGGTACCATTGCAGGTTCCTATATTCTCGACGGTAAAGTTACCCGTCAGTCTAAGATCCGTATCGTCCGTGACGGTATCGTGATCTTTGAAGACGAAATCTCCTCCCTCAAGCGCTTCAAGGACGATGCAAAAGAAGTTGTTCAGGGTTATGAATGCGGTATCGGTCTGGAACGCTTCAACGATATCAAGGAAGGCGATATTCTCGAAGCCTTCATTATGGAAGAGGTCAAGAGAGGTTAAGCCACTCTCCTGCCGCGTTTCAAAAATCAAGCCGCCGCACATCCATATGCGGCGGCTTTTTCGATATAAAGGAAACAAGCTATGTCTAATACAAACGAATTCCTTCCTGTCACACGGGAAGAAATGCAGTCCCGCGGTTGGGATCAACCGGACTTTGTCTATGTCTGCGGGGATGCTTATGTCGATCATCCATCATTCGGAGCGTCCATCATCTCCCGTGTACTGGAAGCAAAAGGATATCGTGTCGCAATGCTGTGCCAACCCGATTACAAAACGACCGATGATTTCAAACGCTTCGGAAGACCCAGACTCGGATTTCTGGTATCCGCGGGCAACATCGACTCCATGGTAGCACACTACACCGCAGCAAAACGCAAAAGAAATTACGATTATTACTCCCCAGGCGGAAAAATGGGAAACCGTCCCGACCGTGCGGTGATTGTATACTGTAACAGTATTCGCCAGGCATATGGGGATGTTCCGATCATTCTCGGCGGTCTGGAGGCATCCCTGCGCCGATTTGCACACTACGATTATTGGGATGACCGGGTACGTCGTTCCATTCTCGTCGATTCCCGCGCCGATATTCTGACCTACGGTATGGGGGAAGCTATTCTGATCCGTCTTGCCGAACTGCTCGACCGCGGAATTCCGATCAAAAAAATCCGAGATGTACGTGGTACAGTTTACCTTTGCGCAAAAGATGATAAAATCAATTACGAGCATGTCGGCGGCTGGAATTACGACGATCTCAAAACGGACAAGCGGCTTTATGCGGAAGCATTTGCCGAACAGTACCGCAATCAGGATGCAGTAAACGGCCGCGCAATTGTAGAATATTACGACGACAAGATGCTCGTTCAAAATCCGCCGATGCCGCCGCTGGAACGCGAAATGCTCGACTGGGTCTATTCCCTGCCGTATGCAAGAACGTATCATCCAATGTACGAAAAGGACGGCGGTGTTCCGGCAATTGCCGAGGTACAATTTTCTCTGACCCACAACCGCGGATGTTTCGGCGGCTGTAATTTCTGCGCGCTGGCATTCCACCAGGGAAGAACTGTACGTTCGAGAAGTATCGAAAGCGTCGTCGCAGAAACACACAAGATCGTCAAACTCCCCGGATTCAAAGGCTACATCCACGACGTTGGCGGTCCGACAGCCAATTTCCGTGACCCTGCCTGCGAGAAGCAGTTAAAGGACGGGGTCTGTCCGAATCGCAAGTGTCTGGCACCCAAGCCATGCAAAAATCTGCGTGCCGATCATGCGGAATATATCGAACTTCTGTCACGAATCGAGCAGGTTCCCGGCGTCAAGCGCGTCTTTGTCCGTTCGGGTATCCGATTTGACTATCTGCTTGCCGATGAAACTACCGGAGATGCTTTCTTTAAAAAGCTCGTCCGCGACCATGTATCAGGTCAGTTGAAGGTAGCACCTGAGCATTGTGCTCCGAACGTTCTGCGCAAAATGGGAAAACCGGATATTGAGGTATTTGAAACATTCAAAAAGCGTTATTTTGAGTTATCCGCAGCTTGTGGAAAAGAACAGTATCTCGTACCGTATCTGATGTCCTCCCATCCGGGTTCGACGTTAAAGGAAGCCGTGGAATTGGCACTGTATCTGAAAAAATGGGATTATTCTCCGGAACAGGTACAGGATTACTATCCGACACCCGGTACCGCATCGACGGTTATGTTCTATACGGGACTTGATCCGTTTACGATGCAGGACGTTTTCGTTCCGACCGATTATGAAGAAAAGCAGATGCAGCGTGCGCTTTTGCAGTACAAAAAGCCGGAGAATGCAGATCTTGTCAGAAAAGCACTAATCAAATGCGGCAGAGGTGATCTGATCGGATTTGGAAAAGAATGTCTGGTACGTCCGCAAGGAGGTACCATGCATCCAACCGGCAGCAGCAGTCATCAGCACGGTACACACAATCGCTCAAAATCCGCCGCATCACACATGCATCATCATTCCGACAGTGCGGAAAAAAGAAAAACTGCATCTCCGTCCAAAAAGGGTTGGGCAAAGGCAAAGGTAAAAACGACAGGAACTAAGAAAAAGAAGTAATGCCGCACCGCAGAAAACAGAGTACGTAATCTATTTTCAAAAAGCAAGTCCGCCGATACTGCTTTACGCAGAAATCAGGCGGACATTGTTTTTTGTTTATGTACTTGTGTGTTACACGCCTTCACCGATCATCGGATCAAGCAGCGCATCAAACCGCTCCGGCCCGATGAACGCTCTGGCTTCTCTGATCCACTGTTCTTCCGCAGGCGTGTCCATATCCCGGATGGCATAACATACTTTCTTGTATGCGCCCGGCAGAATCAGCAGATGCCGTTCATCTCCGTATCCCAGCGCACGGCGCAGTCCCAGCTTCAGGCTGTATTCGCTGTCGTCCGGCATATCGGCATACCGATGCATCAGCAAAAGATCGATCCCCGGTTGTTTTCGCAGCTTCAGCCATGCCAATACAAACGCATATGCACCCTTATTTTCTGTATCGGGATCATCATCGTTGGTATGGAAACCCTGTTCATCGAAGATGACATGACGCGGCTGACCGCGATAGAGATAGTCCGGCGAGGACAGGAGTGCCGGCCATACCTCCATATTTTTCAAGGTGATTTTCGGGGTATCAAAACTGAAAACAGCATCTTCGTCTTCCCAGAACGCTGGATTGAGAACGTCGGACGGATACGGATGTGCCGCCACACCCCAATCGAAGTCTCCGTCTCTGCGGCAGATTCGGACAAGCTGTGCAAGGCTCTGCATCGCAGGATAAAAATGCAGGGAATCACCAACCCCGTCGGCAACAGTAAAATGATGCTCCAATGAAACATTGACACGGTGGTGTGCATAATACTTGTGGGAAAGCAGCCATGCCAGACGCAGGGAGACCGTGTATTCCTCCATGAATCCCTCACAGGGCATCGGCCCCATATTGTGCCACATGCCGGGCGAATTGACCTCATTTCCGATATCCGTCATCACAGACCAGCCATAGGGACTGTCGGGGGACGCATATCTTGCAAACAAGAAGTCCAGCGCCGCGCAGTACATGGAAAAGCCGTCCTCGGTACGAAGATTGAAAGCACTCATTTCCACCGCAGGGAAATTCGGTTCATATCCCGGATGGCGCAGCAGAGAAAACAATTCTTCGGACGCATCGTGATTCTGATAATGGAACCGATTGATGAACCGGATCAGAAACGGAATGCCGCGGTCGGTATAGGGCTTGGAAAAGGCTTCGTACAGCTCCATCATGTCACGACGGAAATAGTAGGTTCTGCCGTTGAAGCTGTGCGCAATATCGTCCTCCTCCGGATGCAGTGTCAGAATCCATGCCATATCGATCTCGGTCATCATATAGCCAAAGCGCAGGTATTCCTGGTCTTCCGGAAGTGCTGTCACCCATGTGCCGACGGGACGGTCGATCTTCGGAGGATCATAGCTCCACTGGGAAAAATCATCGGAAAAATCGGTGACATAGCATACACCCGGAATCGGTGTGGTGTTTCGTTTGACGGCAAATCGGCATAGCAGCTGATCGAAATCCCCGCAGAACCGCGGAATCTCGGCATAACTTCCGTGTCTTGTGACCGTCTGACAGCTGACTGTTCTGCCCGGAACAAATCCCGGACTGTTGTCCCCACAGACCAGCGGAACATAGGTACAGACCGTCAGATTTTCGTTATGTTCTTCCGTAAAAGTAAACCGGATTTTGTCCGGAGATGCCGTAATGGAATATATTTTCATGATAAAAAGCGACCTTTCTGTAATTTTGAATGATAGAATAAGTATACCAAAATTTTCCGGGAAAAGCAATATGTATTCCATGGATTGGCATCAAAATTCCGCCGGCAGACAATGAAATATGTCATATAAATCGTTCAAAAAAACAAGCCGCACTGTTGTAAACTCAGTGCTCCGACACAAGATACTTCTATCAAAGGATGCATATTTTCCCGCTGTTCCACAAACACTATCATCGTTGTCCCAGTTTATGAAAAAACAGTAAAATGAGGTGTTATATATGAAAGCTACCGGTATTGTCCGCCGAATTGACGATTAGGTTATAATAGGAGCAAGGTCAGAAAGCCTTGAAAACACTGGTGTTTCGCTGATTTTGTCCAACTTCACGAGCAAGGTGAAAGCAAGCTGTATGACTGCGGTGAGCTGCAACCGCGCTT
>SVRM01000108.1 GCA_015064785.1 Oscillospiraceae bacterium | reverse complement strand
TTCGTTCAAGACTACGCCTTTCTCTCAAAAATACAAAATTATTATTCTATTGTTTCATCTGCTTTTTTGCGGGGTGTTGCACTTCATATTATAACATACCCACCTCCCTCGGCAGAGGGAGGCTTATATTGGGCTCCCTCTCCGAGGGAGCTGGCAAAAAAGACGCTTCTGCGTCTTTTTTGACTGAGGGAGTTGTATGATTGCATGATGATTTACCAAATGCAACAACCCCTTTTTATTTTGGATAATTAACAAAATATTCATGCAAATAGGTTACAGATATGGTATACTGAAAAAAAGATGCCGTCATGGCAGAAAGGAGATCATCATGAAAACAAAGAAATTGGCAGCAGGGATTCTGTTTGGCATGATTCTGGCTGTTTCCCTCGTATCCTGTGGGGAGCAACCGGAAATGAAAGAGGTTCCGCCGGACAATGCCCGAAATGGCATTCTTTCTCAGGCGGGCGCTTTGACGGTTCTCACGCCGCAGAGCACCGGGAATGCTGTATACTATCCGAATCCGGATGGCGGCGTCACGGCAATGACACACCAAAAGGGTGCATGGGAATCCGACAGCGTTCTGAATGACGCATTCGTTCTGCATATGGATGTATTGGGTGACGAACTGATTTGTGGGATAACAGAAGGAGAGGCACTTGCGTGGTATGTTTATGATATCGGAACCGATACCAAAGTACCGCTGCCGATCCCAGAAACGGGGGCTGCAGCGGAAGCGCTTTCCGATGCATCGGGAATCTGCATCATCGGCGACGGTCTGTATGTTATGCACAGCTATTGGCAGGGCATTTCCCGCATTGACCTGACGACATGGGAATGTGTCGCCTTTGATTCGGAAACATGGGGTCGCCAGGTATTCTGTTCCGCCGATGAGGCTTCCTTTTATGTGACAAAGCCTTTGGGTTTGGAGGTCTTTGATCTTGTTTCAGGGGAAAAAGCAGTATATGATTGGAGCGGCAGTGATGGCTGGCTCGGCAGTGCAAACATCCGGTCGTCGTATCTGACAGAGAACGGGCGACTGTATCTGCATATTGCCAGAGAGGATGCCGTAGTTCCGGAGGAGGTAAAGCGCGGGGTTCTGTATGCGGATACCGCTGATCTTGCGGCGGCTCCTGTCCCGCTGGCGAATCTTGGTGATCTGCCTGCGTATGCTGTCACCGGGATATACGGGGAATATGACGGCACGCTGGTTCTGACCGATGGCGATACGCTGTATGCCTATGACACGGAAACGGATCGAATTGCGGATTTGTGTGCATTGCCGCAGACGGATGTGATCTGTTCCGGCGCATATGTTCTGACACCGACAAGTGACGGCTATTACGTGATTGCGGAGATTCCGGGAGAGCTATCCTGAGCGGATTCTGTTTTTGACAGTTTTCTATGGAATCAAAAAAATGCTGCCGCGGGCAAATGCTCACGGCAGCTCTTTTCATATCTGATGTGTAACGTTAAACAAACAGTGTGTATCGTTTTACATAGGATTATTCCGCAGGAACACGAACGACGAATTCCGCAGCGATGGCAGCTTCTGTTTCCTTACCGTTGGTATACTTGCCAAGGATTGCAGGATCGGGTTCTTCGGGAAGAACCTTTGCCCAGATACCGACACCGGAATTGGATGCGTCGACACCATCGCAGAGAACCCACAGATACTCGCCAGCCGGCAGACCGCCCTCGGCGTAATCGTCGGTCAGATCCATTTGCAGTGTTGCGTTGTCTTCATAGTCAACGAATGTTTCAGCAACAAGACATTCACCTGCAATTGTGGTTGCATAGTCGGTGTCCCATGCGTAGAACTTCATGGTCAGAGAACCGATCGCATCATTCCAGCTGGGACATTCCGCTGAAACGGATTCCAGAATACCTTCGGATGCAATGTGAATTGCGACGGAGGTATCTTTGCCAAGGAGTGAGATGGGGCTCTGTGTGCTTCCGTTTTCATAAGCGGAGATGTACAGAATTTTGTCACGCTTGGGTGCTTCGGTGACAGCTTCCGTGGTAACGGGTTCAGTTTCGGTGATGACAGCCGTATCGGCGGATGTGTCAGCAGAGGTTCCGGTTTCGGTGCCTGCCGCACCGGTGTCACCGCCACAAGCGGTCAGAGTCCATGCTGCGAGGATGAGCATCGCGCCTGCTGCTGCGAAAAGATTCTTTTTCATGATGAAAAGCCTTCTTTCATGATTTTTTTATTTTTTTTGAAAAGCCGAAATCCCACAGAGGTTATCTGTAGGATTTGGCGATAGGAGAGCGATTCTCCTTTATTTTTTTACCATCTTGCAAGACCTGCGAGAATGGACGCAACATCGTCGGCGGTGACCGGGCGGGGATTCGTCGCGGTGCAGGCATCCTTGAGTGCGGCGTCGATCATAGCAGCCTTGACGGCTTCATACGCTTCCTTGGTGACACCGGCTTCCTTCAGCGTTGCAGGTGTCTCTGTCATCTTCAGCATATAGAACAGATGGCGGACGAGTGCCAGTACCAGAGCATTGGTGTCGTCGCCGGACAGTCCGATGCGGCGTGCAATGTGTGCAATCCGCAGAGAAGCTGCTGTTTCCTGTTTTGCGCCGAAGTTGGCGTCCAGATCGGCATTGAAGCGTACCACATGCGGCAGGAGCATGGCATTGGCTCTGCCGTGCGGGATATGGAATCTGGCACCGAGCTGATGCGCAATGCCGTGATTGATACCGAGCGAGACGGCGTTAAACGCCATGCCGGCAAGACAGGATGCCGTGTGCATCTTCTCACGTGCCTCGAGATCCTGACCGTCGGCGTAAGCCTTCGGCAGGTAAGCAAACGCCAGCTCCAGTGCCTTTTCGGCAAGTGCATCGGAGTAATCGTTGGCATTCACGGAAATATATGCTTCCAGTGCGTGCGTGATGACATCAAAGCCAGTGTCAGCGGTAATGCGCGGCGGTGCGGAGACAACCAGCGACGGGTCCATAATCGCGTAATCGGGAAGCAGTTCTTCGTCGACGAGCGGATATTTGACACCCTTTTCGCGGTCGGTGATGACCGCAAAGCTGGTGACTTCGGAGCCGGTGCCGCTGGTGGTCGGAATCGCAATGAGCGAGATATTGTCCTTCGCACCGGAACGCTTTGCCATCAGAATGGTGGCTTTTGCCGCATCGATGGAAGAACCTCCGCCAAGTGCAACGACGAGATCGGCATTTGCATCCAGCAGAACCTTCAGTCCGTCTGCGACCAGCTCAATCGGCGGATCGGGCTTGATTGCATCAAAGATACGGACATTTGCACAGTTCGACAGCTTTTCGGCAACACGGGCCGCAACACCGGACTTGACCATGAACGCATCGGTGAAGATCACCGCATTTCTGCCGTGAAAGCCGGACAGAATATCCATTGCGCCGTCGCCGGAGCAGACCTTGGTTTTTACATAAAATGTTTGCATGGGAAAGAAGCGGCGTTCCATAGATACGGTTCGCCGCGTACCTCCTTATGGGATAAAGGACAATTCTTACAGAATGCTGTCCCAGAGTCTCTTGTCAGGGTTGGGGATGACTGCGCTGTCAAGCATCATGCCGTCCTCTGCTGCGACCTGTTCCGCACGCTCGATCGCAGCGGTAACAGCCGCAACATCACCGGTGAGCAGCAGGTAGGACTTACCGCCCATACCGCGTGCCAGTCGAAGCTCGATCAGATTGACAAGCGAGGTCTTGGCAGCTGCATCAGCCGCAACAATGGCTGCTGCGACATTGAAGGTTTCCATGACGCCGAGTGCCTTGGCATTGGGAACCTCGGAGACGCCGTAAATGGCCGGGAAGACAGATTCGTGCGGGTTGCCGAGAACAAAGGCACCGACTACTTTCTGTGCATGTACCGTCTTTGCCGCGTCAACAGATGCCTTGACCGCACTCAGATCGCCGGAAATCAGGATGATGTATTTACCCGGACAAACAGGCTGACATTCCAGAACTTCGACCTCAGCCGTTTTGATCATCAGATCGGCAGCCTTGATACCCGTCGAAATGTTCTGACATTCAACCATTCCGATTGCTTTACTCATTTGATTTGTTTCCTTTTCTGTATTTCGTGGAATGTGTGGAAGACCGTGCGTTATGCGCGGATGACAACGTACTTGTCTGTGACCTCAGTCACCTTGCCGGAAATCGATGCATGGACAGGCATGGAGAGCTTGCCCTCAGCAGCAGCACCGACGATGTCTCCTGCATTGACGGTATCGCCGACCTTGACTGCGGCAGATGCGGGAACACCGATGCACTGACCGAGCATGATCTTGACGGAAGAAGCCTTGACATCCTCCGATGCGAGCGGTGCGGGCTTGTCATATTCGGACAGACCGAGGCGTGCGGTCAGACGTTCAACAGGAATCAGTCTGCCGGAACGGGTCGGATCAACCGGTGCGAGCTGTACATTCGGGTCGGGCTTGACGCCGTTTGCGCGCAGGCCGTTCTTGTATTCGCCGATGAGGGTTCTCGGGGAGAGATCCTGACCGCAGGCGTACATTTCGCAGATACCGCACTGAGAGCAGAACATCGTGTCGAGGAACGGCTTGACGTTCTTGGTCGCGCCGGACGCAGCACCGCGCATGAATGCGTGCGGTTCGATCGGGTGACCGAGCAGATTTCTGGAGCAGAGGTCGGTACACATATGGCACTGACAGCAAGCCGCCATTGCACGGTTCATATCGATCTTGATGGACGAGGACTTCTTACGGATGACATAGTGATCTGCGGGAAGCACGATGATCGCGTTGGAGGTCTTGGTCACAACGTCGGATTCGGACACAATGCGTCCTGTCATCGGACCGCCGCCGACCAGCTTGTAGTCGGATACGGTCGCACCGCCAGCCAGCGCGATCAGCTCACCGTAGGTACAGCCGAGCGGCGCCTTCAGCGTCACAGGGTTCTTGACAGCACCGGTGATGGTGATGTACTTGTCGGTGACAGGTGCAGCTTCATGCAGCGCACGATAGATGTTGTAAACGGTTTCGACATTGAAGACGGTGACACCGACGGTAATCGGCAGCGCACCGGGCTTGACAACGCGGCCCGTGGTTTCGTAGATGGTAACAACTTCGTCACCTGCCGGATAAACCTCCGGGAGAAGTCCGATTCTGGCCTTGGGATAAGCGGCGAGATGTGCCTTGACTGCGTCAACGGCTTCCTTGTAGTGCGGCTTGACTGCAATGATGATATTGTCAGCTTCGACTGCGTCTGCGATGACTGTCAGCGTTGCAAGGATCTCGTTTGCGTACTTTGCCAGAACCTGTCTGTGCAGCTTGAGCAGCGGCTCACATTCCGCACAGTTGAGAATGATGGTATCGGCAGCAGCGTTGAGCTTGGCGTAGGACGGGAATCCTGCGCCGCCTGCACCTGCCACACCCGCATTCTGCATCAGGGTAGAAAGTTCAGTTAAATTCATAGTTTTTTATTTCTCCAAACCGGTGCCATCGTCAATGATACCGACGACAGCGGCATCGCACGGTGCGTCTTCGCGGGAGCAGGCCAGTCTTGCGGCACTTCCGCGGGCAACCATAACGATGTCGCCGATGCCGGCGCCGATGGAATCGACGGCAACGAATTTATCGCTTGCAATCTCGGATGCCATGGATTTCAGGGGTTCAATCACCAGAAATTTGGATCCGATCAGCTTTTCGTTTTTGCGTGTAGCGACGACACTGCCGGTAACTTTTCCGATAATCATAGATTACTTCAGTAAGGGAAGGATCTTTTCGACATCGTCGTGAGGTCTGGGGATGACATGTGTTGCGATGACTTCGCCGAGGCGTTCAGCGGAAGCTGCGCCTGCTTCGACTGCGGACTTGACCGCGCCGACATCACCGCGAACCATGACGGATACGAGGCCGGAACCGATCTTTTCGGTGCCGACGAGTTCAACATTTGCTGCCTTAAGCATTGCGTCTGCTGCTTCGATTGCTGCAACAAGACCTCTGGTTTCGATCATACCAAGTGCCTGGTTTGTCATTTTTCTTACCTCCGGTTGTGCGGGCTTATGTTCTGGCTCCGCCTGAATTTGGGGTGCCGTAATCACCGGCTGTGCGGCGATCGTTTCCGCGGGTGCGGTCACGGGCGTCACATCGGCTGGTGCGGCAGGTTTCTTGCGTGTACGGGCAGCCGGCTTTTTTGCCGGAGCCTTTTCGGTTGTTTCGGACATAATCGTTCCTTACAATTCAATGTTGTGATTGGATGCACTGAATGCGAGGATCCGTTTGGTTTCCTCGTGGGGATTGGGAATCACAGCGGATGCGCAGGGCTTGACGATGCAGGATGCGTTTGCAGCGGCAACAGCGGCTGTCACATCGGAAACGTCGCCTGTGACGATGACCGTGACCAGTCGTCCGCCGAGCTTCTTTTCCCAGGTAACAAGGGTCACATTTGCCGCCTTGCACATGATGTCAAGTGCGTCAATGGCAGCAACGGAGCCGGATACCTCGATCAGGCCGATCGCTTTGATATTCATGGGACTTGCGTCCTTTCTGGTGTAGTTTTGAGCCTCCCTCATAGAGGGAGGTGTCAAAGAAAGCGGGGCTTTCTTTGACGGAGGGAGTTGCGGTTGCCGATGAATGGTATGCAAAAAATTGTATACAATTTTTATGCTGATTATATGCGAACTCCCTCAGTCATCCGAATGAATTCGGATGCCAGCTCCCTCATTGAGGGAGCCTTGGAAGTCAGATCTTGGGAAGGATCTTTTCGACGTCGTTGTGGGGTCTGGGGATGACATGCGTTGCGATGACTTCGCCCAGACGTTCTGCTGCTGCGGAACCAGCTTCGACAGCTGCCTTGACTGCGCCGACATCACCGCGGACCATGACGGATACGAGACCGGAACCGATCTTTTCGGTGCCGACGAGCGTGACTTCTGCTGCCTTGACCATTGCGTCTGCTGCTTCGATTGCTGCGGTAAGACCTCTGGTTTCAATCATGCCTAATGCTTCCTGTGCCATAATAGTAAATCCTCCGTTTTATATATATGTATTGTTTATGATATCGAGCCTTCACCAGTTGGGGAGAGGTGTCGAAGATTCCTTTGGAATCTTCAGAAGAAAGCTTCGCTTTCTTCGGCAAATGAAAGTTGTAATGGAAATTTTGCTTTGGCAAAATTTCACTTCTTCTTCTGCGGCTTGTCAAAGCCTGTGATGGTCAGCATCTTCTGCGTGTCATCTTCGGGACGCGCGATGATGTGACGTGCGACAACGCCGGAAACCGCGTTTGCCGCTGCCTCTGCCGCATCCATTGCTGCTTCCACCGCCGCAACACTGCCGCGGAACTTGACCACAACGATCAGCGGAACGGAAAGCGTTTCTGGATGGGAGGGCTTGTTCTTGTCAAAGTTTTCGACGGTGACATCTGCTGCCTTGCAGCCTGCGTCACATGCGACGAACGCAGCGACAAGACCGTATACTTCAAGAATGCCGACTGCCTGTGCCATAATCGATTCCTCTCAGATCAGTTGACAATCGCAATCTTGAGGCCTTCCTGCTTCAGGTTGACCTCCAGAGCACGGTTGATCTGATCCAGCGGGAACTTATGGGTAATCAGCTTCTTCATCGGAATGCCGATTGCCTGTGCACGCTTGAGGAAGTCGAAGGTGGTTGCGTAGTCACGCAGGGTGTAAACCCAGGAACCGACCGTCGTAATTTCCTTTGCGCAGATATCAAAGTGCGGGTTGATGGTTGCATCGCCGCCGTTGATAAAGAAGCCGAGCTCGCACAGACCGCCGCCGTTGCGGATGAACTTGTAGATGTTGGAGTGTGCGACGGGAGAACCGGTGCACTGGAATGCAAAGTCAGCATAATAGCCGCCGAATGCATCCTTGACCTTGTTTGCAAGATCTTCGACACCGTTCGTATCCTTGAAGTTGACAGCGTTGTCAGCACCCATTTCCTTGGCAAATGCCAGACGCTGTGCGTTGCCATCCACTGCAACGATATTTTCAATACCCATCGTGCGCAGAACAGCGATACAGATCAAACCGATCGGACCGCAGCCCTGAACGACAACGCGGGAATTGAAGCGGAGAATGCCGGTGGTCTTTGCGCGCTCGACTGCGTGGATCAGAACGGCACACGGTTCGATGAGGATTCTGGAATCCAGATCAAGGTCGGAGACGTTGAAGATCGTGGAGCCGCCGCGGACGAGAATATAGTCCGCAAACCAGCCGTTTAAGTGAATGTCATCATCGGGAAGCAGACCGTAAACGTCCGCGCCGCCGACATTCTGCTTGTTTAAGTCAAACATCGTGATGTCGGGGTTGTCCTTGAAAATCATACAGGTGACAACCTTGTCGCCAACGCCGAGGGGCTTGCCTGCGGAGTCGAGCTTGACATTTTTACCGACCTTGACGATTTCACCGGTACCTTCGTGACCGAGGGCAACGGGAATCAGGCCGAAGGGGTCGCGCTTGAATTCGTGTGCGTCGGTACCGCAGACACCACAGCCTTCAACACGGACGAGAACATCATCGTCGCCGACCTCAGGCATCGGGTATTCCTTGACCACGAACTTTTCCGGTTCAACCAGCATGGCAACGTGCGCCTTTGCGGGGATCGCACCGCCTGCGGTCTTGCCGGCAGAAATCTTCGCTGCGGGAACGTCCTTTGCCTGTGCGGCAGCGGCGTCACCGATCATGTCAGCGAGAACCTTCTTGACAATTTCTTCAATATTCTGAGATTTGTAATCCATTTGTGTTGTTTTCCTTTCCGAAAATGGGATTCGGTCAGACGTGCTTTTGGGAAAAGCACGCGTGTTTCACAAGCCGGGCGAAAACCTCCGCGCCGTATGCCGCAAGGGCTGCGTCCTGCTCCTCCGAGCCGCCGGAGACACCGAGTCCGCCGATGACGCGGTCACCGATTTTCAGCGGTTCACCGCCGCCGAAGATGACGATCTGACCGTCATTGGTGAACTGAATACCGTAAAGCGATGCGCCGGGTTGGGCAAGCGGCTTTAACTCCATTGTGGACATTTTGAGTGCCACAACAGTATATGCCTTCTGCAGCGCGACATCGTAGCTTGCAATGTACGCATCCTCCATCACATGAACGAGCACCGGGCGTGCGGCACGGTCGGAGATTGCCACAACGGCATTGACACCGATGCGTGCGGCTTCTGCCTCCACCGCCTCCGCAACCTGCTTGGCTGCTGACAGTACCATGTTGTCCATCGGCGCTGTCTTTGCCGCACGTGCGCGGGCGATCTCTTCACGGATGAGGGTTTCGAGTGATTTGTTGTTTATCATATGTTTCACCTGTCGTCAAATAATGCAATCAGACAAATGATCGGAGTGACCATTTAGCCTTCCCCGGTTGGGGAAGGTGTCGCCGATAGGTGACGGATGAGGTCGGTAATGCAAATTTGGCTATGCCAAATTCACATTATTTGCCCATCTGCGCGAGAACACGCTTTGCGATTTCAGCAACGAGGTCGTTGTCAGCGGAAGCGGCATTGGCAGCCTTGGAGGTTGCGCAGTCGTTGCCGGAGAAATCACAGTTGGGGCAGGGAGTCTTACCCTGTGCGAGAACGGGGCAGAGGTCAGCGGGGTGCTTGCCCTTGAAGCCGAACTGACGGCGGAGCTCATACAGACGCTTGACCTGTGCTTCGGAGAGCGCCTTCGGGCCGCCGAGCATCTTTGCGATGAACAGAAGCTGTGCGTAGAATTCAACGGATTCCATCTTGTGGTAAGCGTTGAGCAGGGAGTCGGAGAATGCCAGTGCGCCGTGGTTTTCCAGCAGAACTGCATCGTAGTGCTGTAAATATCTGGAAACTGCGTCCGGAATTTCTTCGGTGGAAGGTGTGCCGTATTCAGCGATCGGAACGCAGCCGAGCTGAATGATGGCTTCGGGCATAACCGGTTCGGTCAGCGGGATACCAGCGATTGCGAAGCCGGTAGCGTACATCGGATGTGCGTGAACGACGGAGTTGACGTCAGGTCTTTCCTTGTAAACGCGGAGGTGCATCTTGATTTCGGAGGAGGGCTTGAAGCCTTCATACGCGTGCAGGATGTTGC
>SVRM01000005.1 GCA_015064785.1 Oscillospiraceae bacterium | reverse complement strand
GACTTCGGCGGTGAGGAAATCCGCATGCTTGTTTCCGCAAACGACTACGACGGTCTCGGTTCTTCCAATTATGCGATCAAGCATGAGGAAGAAGAAAGCGGCGACGTTGTCAAGGATGCCGTTTACAAACGCAACATGAACGTGGAAGAATTGCTGAACGTCAAGTTTGTTTTCACGGACAATGAGGAAAACTATGACGGTATCAAGTCTTCTCTGCCCAAACTGATTATGGCGGGCGATGATGCGTATGATCTTGTCATTCATGACCTGTTCCCGCTGTGCTCGCTGTCTGTCCAGAACAACTTCATCAATGTGTATGACCTTCAGCACCTCGATTTTTCCAAGAATTACTGGTACGATGCCTATATGAAGGACGTTTCCTTCAATTCCGAAGATCAGCGTTATATCCTTGCCGGTGACTATTTCCTTGATATTCTGCGCTGTGCACATGCACTGTATGTCAACAAGGAGATGTTCAACACGCTGTTTGAATCTGCGGATGAGCTGTATGACCACGTTCTGAACGGAACATGGACGCACGAAACGTTCCTCGGCTATGTCAACGAAGCATATCAGGACATCAACGGTGACGGTGCACCCGATGATGATGACCGTTACGGTTTCTGTACCATCAATTACTGGGGACCGATGATCCCGTGGGTTATCGCATCCGACATTACGTTCCTGGAATACGAATCCGACGGCGCACCGTACTTTGCAATGAACAACGAGCGTTCTGTCCAGCTGCTTACCAATCTGGTGGATATTTTCCATGGCGAGGGTACGCGCAACTACTCTGCAAGTGTCGAGGCTTGTACCAATGCGTTCATCAACGGCAACTCCCTGTTCGGCGGTTATCAGCGCGTTTCTTCTCTGGAGCTGTTCCGCGATATGGAAACCGATATCGGTATTCTGCCGTATCCGAAGATGGACGAAGCACAGGAAAACTACATCACGTCTTCTCACGATACGGCGAATGTCGGTGTCATTCCGATGACCTGTACGAAGCTTGACACGATGGGTGCCGTTCTCGAAGTGCTCTCCCGCGAGTCCGCAAAGGATGTCGTTCCGGCTTACTACGAAACCGCACTGAAGGTCAAGTATGCGCGTGATGATCAGTCTGCGCAGATGCTCGATATCATCCGTTACAACATCTCCTGCGTCTTCCCGGTTGCGTTCGGTAACTACTGCCAGAACTTGCCGCTGTACAATGCGTTCTCCATGCCGCTTCAGGGCAAGAAAACCGACTTTGTTTCCAATTACCTCAAGTATGAGGAAAAGGCCCAGGCCAAGCTCGACGAGCTTTGGGAAGCATTCAATTCTCTCGAATAAGTGCAAATCGATTGGGGTTGTTACAAGTTTTTTACTTGCAGCAACCCCGGTTTTCTTTTTTGCGGATAGAAAAAGACTGACCGATCGGTCAGTCTTTTGTGATTTTGGTTTGGGATTGGATGCAATCTCAGCTGCGGCGGGTGCGCTTGAGAATCTTCATGATGTCATCGAAGTCGGAGTCGGAGATAACGCCGTCGGTGACAGGGTCAACCGGTGCATTACGTGCTTCTTCTTCTGCCTTCGCCTTTGCTTCTGCCTCAGCCTTTGCCTTCGCTTCTGCTTCTGCACGTTCTGCTTCTTCCTTTGCCTTTTCTTCAGCGGCAATGCGTGCTTCTTCTTCTGCGATTTCTTCAGGCGTCAGCTTCTTGAGCTTCTTGTCGGCGTCAAGACCGGTTGCGATGACCGTAACCTGAATTTCGTCCTCGAGGGATTCGTCAACGGCAACACCCCAGATGATGGTTGCATCGGGATCTGCCTGATCGGTGATGAGCTGGGATGCGGTGGAGGCTTCGTCCAGACCGATATCGGGAGAACCGGTGATGTTGATGAGCAGTCCCTTTGCACCAGCAATCGAGGTTTCGAGCAGCGGAGAGGTGATTGCCATCTGGGCTGCCTTTTCTGCCTTGTCCTTGCCGGATGCCTGACCGGTACCCATGTGCGCCAGACCTGCGTCTGCCATGATGTTGGTGACGTCAGCAAAGTCGAGGTTGATGATACCGGGGACATTGATCAGCTCGGAGATGGACTGAACACCGCGGCGGAGAACGTCGTCGGCAATGGAGAACGCATTCATCAGCGTCAGCTTGGTTTCGGATGCTTCCTTCAGTCTGTCATTGGGGATGATCAGCAGGGAGTCTACATTTTCACGCAGGCGGATGATGCCGGCTTCTGCCTGGTCCATTCTGCGCTTGCCTTCAAAGGAGAAGGGCTTGGTGACGATGGCTACCGTCAGAATCCCCATTTCGCGTGCGATCTTTGCAACGACGGGAGCAGCACCTGTACCGGTACCGCCGCCCATGCCGGTGGTGATGAAGACCATGTCAGCGCCTTCCAGCGCGCGGACGATTTCATCACGGCTGTCCTCAGCTGCATGTGCGCCGACATCGGGATTGGCGCCTGCGCCCTTACCCTTGGTGATCTTGTCACCGATGTTGATTTTTACGGGAGCGTTGGACTTTGCGAGTGCCTGCAGGTCTGTGTTGATGGCGATGAACGCAACGCCCTTGACATTGCTTTCAATCATACGGTTGACCGCGTTATTACCGCCGCCGCCGACACCGACTACCTTTATATTAACAACGCTTGTTTCGCCTGCGTCAAATTCAAAATTTGCCATGACTGAATCCTCCTGTTTATGTAATATGATCTTGCATGATGATTTGTAAATAGCGTTTAGTTTTGTGCCCTGCGCGAAAAAAAGCAAAAAGAAAAGAGAGGAACGTCTGCGCAGACACAAACGGAATCCTTATATAATATAATACCTTTTTTTCGCGTTTTTTTCAAGATGCTGAGAAAAAATTCACGGAATGTTTACAGAATTTCCGCCAAAATACGGGAAACCTGTATAAATCCGGCAGGAGCTGAATTTATAAAGAGCCTGTAAAAACAAATGCCGTGAATCTTACCCGGCATCCCGCGCCTCGGGCGAGAAGATTGCCTGCTTGTTGTCGATGATATGCAGGGTACCGCGCTGATCTGCTTCGAGTGCGTCGATGGTACTATGGACAAAGAGCAGCCGCGTTTCGAGGTTCTCATCATCACCCAGCTCCACCAAAAGCCTGTCCTCATAATTGAGGATGATGTCAAAACGGTTGGACAGGTCCATCGATGCGATACCGCGGTAAATATCGGCATTCTCGATGGTATCCAGAAACGACGACAAAAACGACAGATACGACATATCAAAGAACCGCAGGGAATGACCGACAACGGCGTAGGAGACGGCGGGAAGGGTAATTTCGCGCAGACCGGGATCCAGCTCGTCCGTGCTGCTGTAACGCGCCAGGACACGCATGGACTGGGAAATGACGAAATATTCGTCGTAGATTTTCGTGTAAAACCGTGCGCTGTCCTCGGTGAAGACCAGATGTGCGGTGTCGGGCAGTGTCAGCTCGACCTCCACGTCTTCTATGTATGGGAACTTTGCGCGCAGGCGGCGCTCGATGTCACCGTCATTGATGGTGAATATGAACTGGTTCTTGCGCACATGGATGGCACGGAAAACCTCCTCCGCATCGTAGCCGCGCAGATTGTCAAAGACCAGATGCTGAAGCCGGAAGAAATACAGCACAAATCCAACGATAAAGACAAGCACCAGAACGATCGGCAGAAGCCGGCGCAGGAAAATTTCCCTGAGCCTTGCGGTGTGCTTGTAATACTTAATGGAAGATAAGGTGGTTTCGTTGTCGGATTCGTCCTTCTTTGGCTTTTTGCGCTTTCCACGGGATTCTTCCATGTCGGAATCGGCAGCATGGCGGAACGCATAATCCTCACCGTCGTCTGTATGCTCTGCATCAGCGGAGGCTTGCTGCTTTTGGGATTTCTTTTCCTTTTTCTTCTGCTTATCGCGTTTTTTCTTCTTTTTCAGCGGTTCAGCGTCATAGAAGGGATCGTCATCCCGGGCGTCCGCGCCATCTTCGTCGGGGGCGGTATCTTCATCGTCATACAGCGGACGGTCGGGATTGTCACCGTAATCAAATCCCGGCCAGTTTATGAAGATGCCGTCGTCATCCTCGTCGGAGGAGACCGGTGCCATCGGAAGATTGGTCGGCGAGGCTTCCTCATTTTCATCGAAAAACGAGGAGATATCGCGGTTATCCGGCATACGTTTCACCACCTTTCGTTGGGACTTTTGTCATACACAAGGGTTATTTACCTGCTTTGGATGCGTCAACCAGACGGCGGCATTCCTCATAAATGCGGTCGCACGCGTCGGAGACGGCAAGCGTACGGATGGCATCCTGCATGGCGCGGCGCGTTTCCATGCTGTCCAGCACCGAGCGGACGGCATCCACGGTTTTTTGCGGTGTGATGTCCTTTTCCTCGATGAGGATTGCGGCACCGCGGTCAGCGAGAACCTTTGCATTTTTGTACTGGTGGTTCTCCGTGACATTCGGAGAGGGAATCAGGATGCACGGCTTGCCTTCCAGTGCAAGTTCGGACAGGGTGATGGAGCCGGCACGTGCGACCACCAGGTCTGCCGCTGCCATCTGCTGCGGCATATCGTAAATATATTCGACGAGCCGGATATTTTCGCATTTGTCAAGACCGGCATCCTCGAACATTTTCTTGGCAATTTCGTATTCAATGGCACCGGTCGCATGAACATGGAGAATCTCCGGATGCTTGGAGGTGTATTCCTTCATGAGATCCAGCATGGCAAAGTTGACCTGTTCTGCGCCCATGGAGCCGCCGCAGGAGAGCAGGAAATGGCGGTATTTTCCGGTGATGCCCAGGGCTTTGCGTGCATCGTCGTAGGAGATCATACCGGGCTTGGAGCGCAGCGGATTGCCGACGACCATGGCGCGGTCGGGATACTTGAGGTTCTTTTTGCAGTCCTCAAAGTTGATGAACATGCGATCAACGGACGATTCCAGCATTTTGACGGCGATGCCGGGATAAGCGTTGGACTCATGCAGGGCGGTCGGAATGCCCATCTTTGCTGCCGCCTTCATGATCGGAAAACACGCGTAGCCGCCGGTACCGATGACGATATCGGGCTTGAATTGCCGGATGAGCTTTTTCCCTTTGGAGACGGAGGTGATGACCATCACAGCGGTTTTGAGATTCTGTAAGGAAAGGGAACGGCGCAGACCGCGGATTTCGATGTGGTGCAGAGGGTATCCTTCCTTCGGCACGAGCTTGTTTTCGATGCCGCGCGAGGTACCGACAAAGGCGATTTCGGAGTCCGGTTCGCGTTCACGGATGGTATTTGCAATGGCGAGTGCGGGATTGACGTGACCGCCGGTGCCGCCGCCTGTCATGAAAACTCTCATGAGGATTTCCTTTCTGAGGTTGGGTTTTATGGGATGGAAACGCTATTTTTTCTGCTGATAGGAGTAGCGTGAAACGGACAGAATCATGCCCATTTCAACGAGCAGCATGATGAGGGAGGAGCCGCCGTAGGAGAAGAACGGCAGGGAAACGCCGGTAACGGGCATGGAGCCTGTGACGACGGCGATGTTCATGATGCACTGCATGGCGATCTGGGAAATGATACCCATCGTCAGAATGGAGGAGTAGGTATCGGGGGCATGGGTCGCAATGACGATGCCGCGCCACAGAAGCAGTCCGAACAGGACGATGATGGTGACAGCACCGATGAAGCCGAATTCCTCGCAGATGACAGCGAAGATGAAGTCATTCTGCGATTCCGGCAGATACAGGTATTTCTGCCGGCTGTTGCCAAGTCCAGTGCCGAGCGTACCGCCCGAGCCGATGGCATACAGACTTTGCAGAAGCTGGTATCCGGCAGAACCGGGGTCATTTTCGGGAACAAGCCAGTATTCGACACGGCGTCTTGCGTAGTCAAAGAAGGCGATTGCAAGTGCGACAAGACCTGCACCGGAGCCCATGAAGATGCCGAGCCATTTGACGGGGGCGCCGCCGATGAAGATAACGAGCGTACCGATCATCAGCAGAATCATGGTCGCGGACAGGTGTTTTTCCAGCGCCGTGACAAAGCAGACAGCACCGATGATTGTATACGGGAACAGAATACCGTATCGGAATTTTCCCATTTGTCCGCGGTTTGCGGCGATGTAAAGTGCCAGCACCATGACCAGCGCCAGCTTCATCATTTCCGACGGCTGGATCTGAATCGGACCGACTTCGATCCAGCGCGTGGCACCTTTAACGGTTTTACCGATGACAGGCACAAGACACAGAAGCACAAATGTGCCGAAGAACGCGGGCATGGTCAGCTTCTGGAACCAGCGGTAGTCAAAGTTCATAGCGATGAACATAAAGCCGAAGCCGACGACGACCCAGCGCAGCTGAGAACGGATAAAGTAGAGACTGTCGCCGAAGTGGTATTCCGCATAAGCGTAGCTTGCGGAGAAAACCATGGCAGAGCCGATCAGAACGAGAATGATGACCAGAATCAGAAAAGGACGGTCAACCGAGCCGCGCAGACGGATGATGGTTTCCGTCGGCTGATCGTTGTGTTCTTTGATCGGTTTTGCGGCAGGCGGCGGTGTACGCATGGGGCGGCTCTGCGGACGGCGGGGCTGCTGTGTCCCATTGCGCGGCTGTGCCGTGGACTGCGGTGCGCCGGTTTGTGCGGCATTCCGGCGTCCGGGATTTTGCTGTGCGGTCCTGCGGGAAGTGCTGTTCTGCGTGGGCTGTCCTTGCCGGGGCGGCTGCTGTCGGGCAGATTGTCTTCGGACATTTTGCTGTCCGGCATCCTGTCGGGCGGTTCTGCGGCGGTAATCCGTGTTGTTGGAGTCCATGGAGTATTCTCCTTTCTTTCAGACATTCAGAGGGTGGTCGGTTGGTTCCGTGCTGACCGTCGGATCAGAGAACCATGTAATCCAGCAGATAGGTGACTGCACAGAACAGAAGGGCTGCGATGCCGAAGACGGAAACGATCCTGATCTCGTTCCAGCCGCACATCTCGAAGTGGTGGTGGATCGGCGACATTTTGAAAATGCGTCTGCCCTCGCCGAAGCGGATACGGGTAATCTTGAAATAAGTGGTCTGGAGCATGACAGACGCGGTTTCGATGATATACATCAGACCGGCGAACAGAATAATCAGCGGATTGTCCGCCATGAAGGCACAGCCGACGACGAGCGCTCCGAGGAACAGGGAACCTGTATCCCCCATGAAGACCCGTGCCGGATAGAAGTTGTAGACAAGGAATCCAAGCGACGCGCCGATGGCGGTTGCCGCACCGAGTGCCAGAGACAGATTGTAGCCGCCGAGCGCGGTGAAGAAGCTCGTTTCCGCAAAGAAGGCAACGATTGCAAAGAACGCACCGACAACGAAGGTTTCCGTTGCGGCAAGACCGTCGATGCCGTCGGTTAAATTGACGGAGTTGACAACGCCCGTGAGCAGGATGACGGCAATGACATAATAGAAAATGCCAAGCTCCCACTCCCAGCCGAAGAACGGAATGCGCAGGGTTGTATCGATAAAGCCGCACTGATGCATGGCAAATACATACAGGACCGCCGAGCCGACCTGAAGCAGGAATTTCTGCGCGGCTGTCAGACCGCCGTTCTGTTTTTTGCGGATTTTCACCGAGTCGTCGATGACACCGATCAGACCCGAAACCACGGCGTAAAGCAGCGTAATCAGGAATTCACCGGCGCGGAGAATCGCAAGCGGTGATCCGGAAACGATCCAGAGAACGATCCAGAGGATGACGGTACCGATCAGGGATGCCGCGATGAACGACAGACCGCCCATCGTCGGTGTTCCTTCCTTATTTTTATGCCAGCGCGGACCGATATCGAGAATTTTCTGACCCATTTTCAGGGATTTGAGCTTCGGGATGAGAAAACGGCAGATCACGGCAGTGAACAGAAACACTGCCGCTGTCATGATCAGAAATGCGTGGGAGACTTGAAAATTCATTTTGGGCTCCTTTGTTTTAGGGGTTCATCAATTTTCTATATGACATTTTACATTTGATCTTCTATGAAAAATGGACGATTCGTGAATTGCCTCTGCAAGTACAGGGACAATAATCCAATCATTCTGCGATCAATGCATCGACGATGCGTTCCAGTGCCATGGCGCGGCTTGCCTTAAAGAGAACCGTATCGCCGGGGACAAGATGTGCGCGGAGATAATCGGCAATGGCGGGAATGCTGTCATCGCCGGCTGCCGGGAACTGCATGATGTGTTCCTCTGCCATACCGCCGATGACCGCACCTGCGGCGATGTCTGCGGCTTCTTCACCGACGGTGACAAGATCGTCGATGCCGGACTCGCCGAGGAAGCGTCCGACGCGCTTGTGCAGACGCGGCGCATAGGAACCGAGCTCCTTCATGTCGCCGAGGACAGCGACGGATCTGCCGCCGTTCGTTTCCTTTGATAAGGTACCAAGCACGCGCAGCGCGGCTTCCATGGATTCGGGGCTGGCGTTATAGCAGTCCTCGATGACGGTGATGCCTCTCCAGTCGAAAATTTTCTGGCGCATACCGGTGTTTTCAAAGGCATCAAGCCCGCGGCGGATGTCCGCATCGGTCATGTTCTGTGCCTGACCGCAGAGATAGGCGGCCATGGCGTTGGAGACGTTATGTTCACCGGTAACGGGAATGTGCAGATCGCGGATGACGGTGTCGTCCGCCGTACAGCGCATATCAAAGGTGCAGTCCTGTGTGGTCATGCGGATGTTCTCGGCCAGATAATCCGCATCGGGGTTTGTCTTTGCAATATAGACGGGGATCAGTCCGCGGGCGAGAATCTCCCCGCGCTTTTCCATGAGCAGCGGCTCGTCGCCGTTGAGGATGACCGTGCCGCCGGCCTTCATGCCGTCGAGCATTTCAAGCTTTGCGTCGCGGATGCCCTCGCGCGAGCCGAGATTTTCGATATGAGACGTACCGATGTTGGTGATGACAACGGTATCGGGCGTACAAATGAGGGACAGGCGGTGCAGCTCGCCGGGATAGCTCATGCCCGCTTCCAGAACGGCAATGCGGTCGTTCTCACGCAGCTGCATCAGCGTCAGCGGCAGACCGATTTCGTTGTTGTAGTTGCCCTCGGTGCGCATCGTCGGATGTGCGGCGGAGAGTACCGCGTGGATCATCTGCTTGGTGGTTGTCTTGCCAACGGAGCCTGTGACGGCGATGACATAAGGGTTGGTGCGCAGCATATGCCAGCGTCCGAGTGCGCCGAGTGCAGAGAGGGTATTCGGAACCAGAATCACGGCACAGCCCTCCGTCATGGCGCGCATGGTTTCCTCTGCGACCCGTTCGGCAATGACACAGGTAGCGCCGCGCACAACGGCACCTCCTATGAAGTTGTGTCCGTCCGCATTTTCGCCGCGCAGGGCGAGGAAGATATTGCCGGGCTCTACAATGCGCGAGTCGGTGACCAGCCCACGGTGAGAGGCGCTGCTCTCACGGATGACGGTGCCGCCGATGATTGCGGCAAGACTGGACGTGGAATGAGATAAGGTATCAAATTGTGTTTTCATAGGAGAGTGACGGTCCTTTCAGAAATCACGAGTGTTGGAAGGCAGTCCCGCAAAGGTCTGTCATTTCGGTGATGATCGGGGGTTGTGTGGTTCTGCCGTGAAAAAGGCTTGAATGATCTCCCGCTCGGAAAACGGATGCGTTCCCGACCGGTCGGTCTGATAGGTTTCGTGTCCTTTGCCGGCAAGAAGAACGGTGTCGCCGGGTTCTGCTGTGTGCAGTACATGGCGGATGGCCTGGCGGCGGTCCTCGATGACGGCGGTTTTTGCAAGGGCGGTATTCGGAATGCCGTCGAGAATGTCTGCAATGATATCGTGGACATCCTCGGAGCGGCTGTTGTCTGCGGTCAGAATGATGCGGTCGGCAAGTGATGCGGCAATGGCACCCATCTGCGGGCGTTTTTCGCGTTCACGGTCACCGCCGCAGCCGAAGACGACGTGCAGATGTCCTCCCGGCGATTTTTGACGGAGCTGATTGCCAAGCCCTGTCAGCGCACGGCGGAGTGCATCCGGCGTGTGCGCATAATCAATATAGACGGAGAACGGTGTTTGACGTACACATTCCATTCTGCCGGGGATCGGCGGCATGGAACGGATTGCCCGGATGACGGTCTCCTGCGGTACGCCGGCCATCGATGCACACGCGGCGGCGGCAAGACGGTTGGCGGCGATGAAGCTGCACGGGGTATCCGTGAGATCACGGGGCAGAAACAGAGGCGGATAGTCTGCCGCAGGATCGGACAGTGCAAAGGAATGCATTCCGGAACGGAACGCCGGATCCCGGTACAGCCGCATCCCGAAAGCATCGTCTGTATTGACCAGCATCCGGTCGCAGGAGAAAAACAGGGACCGTTTGGCCAGAAAATAGTCCTCCAGCGTCAGATGGTAGTCCAGATGATCCTCACTCAGGTTGGTGAAGATCCCGCAGGCAAAGCGCAGTCCCGACAGCCGTTTTTGTGTGAGTGCGTGCGAGGAGGCTTCCAGAAGGACATTTTTCACGCCGGCATCCCTTGCCTGCGACAGAAGCGCTGCAGTGACCTCAGGGGCAGGTGTGGTGTTTTCACTGCGGGACGGAATCCCGGCAATGCGGTTTTCTACGGTGCCGAACACGGCACAGGGGCTGTGCTGCGGAGCGGCGGAAAAGATTGCCTCCAAAAGGTAGGTGACGGAGGTTTTTCCATTGGTGCCTGTCACGGCATACAGCTGCATTCCGCGCTCCGGATGACCGTGATATGACAGACATGCCGGCAAAAATGCCGCGGCGGTATCCCGGATGAGAATCCACGGAAGTGCATGTTCTGCGGCAAGCGGTACTGCGGCGGGGTCATCGAGAACCGCACAGACCGCGCCGTTTCGGGCAGCAGTCGGGATAGCCGCATGACCGTCGTGTGTACGGCCGCGGATGCAGAAGAAGACATCACCTGCGCCGACCAGACGAGAATCCCGCCTCGGTGCGGCACAGGGAAGGGAGAACAGCGCAGGATCGGAGAAACGGAGAAGGTCGGTATCAGCCAGAGGATCAAACAGATCTGTTACCGTCATGTCAGAAACACCCTTTCCTTGTTTTGTATGGGGTTTTGACATCCTTTTCTTTTTTGACCGGAAACAGCGGGATCAGCCGTCGCGTGCGTCGGTGAATCGGAATTCGACTGTGACAACCGTACCGGGTGTGACCTTGGTGTACGGCGGAATGGACTGGCTGATGGCGACTGCATAAGAATCGGTGGAGGAGTAGGACTGGGTTGCACCCTCCAGAATGATATTCAGACCCTTACCGACGAGAATGTCGGTGGCGCCTGTGATCGTAAATCCTGTCAGATCGGGAACGGTGATGTTTTCACGCGGGGTTTCGGTTCCGGTGTACAGAACCACCTGACCGGTACCCTGAATGACAACGGTACCGCTCTTGGGAACCTGCTGGGTGACGGTATTGCCGTCGCCGCGGACCACATAGGACAGTCCCTTTTCGTTGAGCAGCTGGATGGCATCGACGAGCGGAAGACCGGTATAGCCGCCGACGGTGACTTCCATTTCGGCGAGCTCTTCTTCGGAATAAACCGGGTCGATGTTCATATAGCGGAGTACCTGATCCATTGTCTTAGCAACGTACGGTGCTGCCGTGACGGAGCCGAAGACGTTTTCCACGTTCGGTTCGTCGCAGATGATGATGCAGGCGACCTGCGGGTCATCTGCCGGAGCATAAGCGACACAGGAACCGATACGCAGGTAGGTTTCGCCCTCCTCGTTACGGATATCCGTTTTCTCGGAGGTACCTGTCTTTGCGGCGACCTTGTAGCCCTTGACGTAAGCGTTCTTTGCCGCGCCGCCAGTGGAAACGCCTTCCTCCAGAATTTCGTTGATGAGCTTTGCCGTGCTTTCGCTGATGACGACGCGCTTGGGTTCGGGCGTGGTATCGACGATCGTATTGCCTTCATCATCGACGAGCCGCGTGACGACGTGCGGGGTAATCAGCGTACCGCCGTTGGCAACGGAGGCGATGGCGGTCAGCTCCTGAATCGGCGTGGTTTTGAAGGTCTGACCGAAGGAGGAGGTGGAAAGCTCCAGAATGTTGAGGTTGGCAAGCGTATGGAAGATACCCTTGGACTCACCCGGCAGATCGATGCCTGTGACCGCGGTAAAGCCGAATGCCTGTAGGTATTTATAGAAGCGTTCTGCACCGATGAGCCACGATGCCTGCATCAGCGTCGGGTTGCAGGACTGCTGAAGTCCGGAGCGGAAGGTGACGGTACCGTGACCGCCGTAGTGCCAGCAGCTGACTTCGGTTTTATAGGTGTCTGACAGATATACGTAGAACGGGTCGGTACAGGTGAAGAGCGTCGTGTCCTCAAAGCAGTTTTCTTCCAGACCCATTGCCGCTGTGATGATCTTGAACGTGGAGCCCGGCTCGTACAGCGTCGTAACGGGCTTGTTGTTCCACATCTGCTGCCGGAGGTTGGAGACGGCCATGTTGTATTCCTCGGAACCCGGGACATAAGCGGTCAGCTGGGACAGCGACCAGTCGTCAAGCTGCGACGGGTTGTTCAGGTCGTAGGTCGGGTAGGTTGCCATGGCGAGGATGGCGCCGGTGTTGACATCCATGACGATGCCGCAGCAGCGATTCATGGAGTTGTTGTCATAGAAGGTATCCATGACCTGCTGTTCGAGCATTGCCTGGATTTTATAGTCGATGGTGGTGACAAGGTTATAACCGGATTCGGATTCGGTATAGCTTTCGTACTTGGCGGGAATCGAACCGCCGCGGGCATTGGTCGAGGTGATGATTCTGCCCGCAACACCGGTCAGATAGTTGTTGTATTCCAGCTCGAGCCCATAAAGGCCCGTGCCGTCGGTACCGGTGAAGCCGATGACATGGGACGCAAGCGAGCCGAACGGATAGTAGCGCTTGGTCTGATCCTGAAGATGGATGAAGTCAAAGTCGTTTTCGTCGATGAAGACGCGGATCTGGTCGGCGATATCCTTGGGGACGTAATTCTTGATGGTTTCGTCCGCACGCCAGCTCTTATCCGCCTTTTCCATGATCGTGTCGTAGTCGACCTCGAGCAGCTCGGACAGATATCGTGCCGCCTGGGTCTTCTGTTCTTCTACGGTTACAGTGATGGTTTCGTCGTCTTTTTTGTATTCCTTTTCCGTGATTTCATTCGGTGCGATAAACACGCGCTGTACGGTAGTATTGATCGCAAGCTCGGTCATGTTGCAGTCGTAAATGACACCGCGCGGGGCGGCAATCTGCGACTGGGACGTGATATTTTCGATGACGACACGGTGGTATTCGTCGTAGCTGACAATCTGCAGCCAGAACAGGCGGACAATCAGCAGCAGCCACAGCAGTATGGCACCGCCGAGAACAAACGAGCCGCGTTTCATGATAATGGGATCCGGTTTTATGAACATACGGTACGGCGTCTCCTTTCTTTGCATTCAGTATATCGGAGGATCGGTGAAATTATGAGTTTTCCTCTGTTGTATCTGCGGGTTGGGTATCCGCGGGGGCGGTATCCTCTGTCGGTGCATCGGTCTCGGGGACTTCTGTGACAGGCGCCTCGGTTTCCGGGGTGACGGGCTTGGGCGGGATATAGCCGCTTCCGCCTTCCTGCGGGTTGATGGGCTTGCCGGTATTGAGATCGATTTCGACGGAGGTGCGTTTTTTGGCTTCTTCCTCGAGCTTGGAAACAACCTCAGTTTTATCTTCGTTTTCGATGGTGACATACTTTTTGGTCAGGACATCGGTTTTGACCATACCGAGGATTTCCGCCGCAGTCTGTTCGATGGACAGCAGATCCTCGCGGCGGACAAGCTCCGCTTGCAGGGTATTGGTTTCCGAGCGGAGACCACTGAGCTGATAGGACAGATACGAGAGGGTATTGGTGTATTCGTTCAATCGCATGTAGGAATATAGCACTGCCATGACAAGTGCCGTACAGAATACGACCGTCAGGACGATTTTGAATGGGAACGGTTTGGTATCGGTATCGGCCAGGGTTTCAACGCGGATTCTGCGCGGCGGACGGTAATCATCCGCGGCTTCCGGTGCAAATTCTGTGCGGCGGACCACAGCGGCGCCGCCCGATGCAGTTTCCTCGCGGTAGATCGGACGTCCCTTCGCGTCAAAGCCGTCGAGAATGCGGCCGTCCGAGGTACGGTAGCTGGAATGATATCCGTAGCGGTATACGTCGTCGCCGTCGTTCTGAACACGGGTACCATAGTTCTGGGCTGCGGTATTTCTTTTGCTGCGGCGCGGTGCCGGTGTTTCTCCGGGCAGCGGAACCTCGGTACGCACACGCGGACGGCTCGGATTGGACAGTCCCTGTCCGTAGGTGATGCGGTTCTGTCCCTGACCGCCGCGATTTGGAGCCGCGGGGTTCTGTCTTACCTGATTCTGCGGTTCTTCGTACTGTCGGCGGTATGCGGCATCTGCCTGTGCCTGACGGCGGCGTGCTTCACGGGCTGCCTTCTGTTCTTCTTCTGCACGGTGGGCGTAAGAATCAAAATAGGAGGATTTTTTTGTCTGACGCTGCTGTCTGCGTGCTTCGCCTTTTTCTTTGGTGCGGAAGGCCGAGTACATATCGTAATCGCGTGGATCCGGCGGGGTATTTCTGTTTTGGTTCATTATACTGCCTTCCTTTCGTGATTTTGGATCGTGATTTTGTGTGCTGTGCTTTGGATGACGACGCATCCGTCTTCCGATCACCTTCTCTCACCGGAGAAGGCTTGGATGCGTTTGCCTGTCGACGGATCGATTTCTGTCTGAATCATCATGCGAAACAGACGGGGATACTTGTTTTTCAGAGATTATACCCTCTCTGCGATTCGCAGCTTTGCGCTGTGGGAGCGGTTGTTTTCGGCAAGCTCTGCCTCGGTTGCAGTCAGCGGCTTGCGGGTGATGATGTCGATTTTCGGCTTCTTTCCGCAGATGCAGACGGGAAAGTCGGGCGGACAGGTACAGCCCTTTGCCGCTGCCTGATACGTCTGCTTGACGATGCGGTCCTCCAGCGAGTGGAAGGTGATGACGCACAGCCGTCCGCCGGGCGCGAGCACATCGATGAGTGCATTGACGGTCGGTTCAATGATTGCAAGTTCGTCGTTGACGGCGATGCGGATGGCCTGGAAGGTGCGCTTGGCGGGATGACCGCCGTCCTGCCGGTTTTTCGGCGGAATGGACTTTTTGATCAGCTCTACCAATTCAAACGTCGTCTCCACCGGCTTTTCCTCACGTGCGCGGACAATGTTTTTGGCGATCTGATTGGCAAACCGCTCCTCGCCGTATTCGGTGATGATGCGGCGCAGCTCCTCAAACGGTGTTTCGTTGACGATATGGTATGCCGAGATCGGTGCATCGGGGTTCATGCGCATATCGAGCGGCGCGTCGTAGTTGTAGGAAAAGCCGCGCTCGGGTGTGTCCAGCTGATAGGAGGAAACACCGAGGTCGATCAGCGCACCGTCCACGGCATCCACGCCGTTTCTGTCCAGAATCGCGCGGATGTTGGAAAAATTGTCGTGTTCAAAAATGACGCGGTCGGCAACCTCGGACAGTCTTTGCGAGGCGGCACGGATCGCGGCTTCATCCTGGTCGATGCAGATGAGCCTGCCCGTGGTCAGTCGGCGTGCGATTTCCAGCGAATGCCCGCCGCCGCCAAGCGTACAGTCTACATAGACGCCCGTCGGGTCAATGTTCAGCCCGTCCACACATTCTGTGAGCATGACGGAATAATGGGAAAATTCGGGTGTGCTGTTCGTTTGCGAATCGGTCATGATGAAAGCCTCCGATGCGGGCATTTTCGCCGCTTGAATGAAAAATAGCATTGATACTATATTATACCGCAACTGCGGAGATTTTTCAAGTGCAAATCACCCCGAGATGCATATTTTTCAAAAAAGTTTACATCTTGTTATAATGCTGCGGCAGGAGAGAGTGACCGATTTCCGTTCTTTTATGAAAAAATTCAAAAACTTTGCGAAAAAAATATCAAAAAATCGCAATTCTTCAAACCTTGTTCATAAATTGGGCGTATACTATATAAGATATCCGAAATATTACCTCTGTGAAAGGAAACAATAAATATGGCACAGTTAAAGAAACTCGCAAATTTTGAAGGTGTCCGCGGTCCTGTCCTGACCATCGTCATGGACGGTGTCGGCATCGCTCCCGCAACGGCTGGCAACGCCGTTTACCACGCATACACCCCCACGCTTGATATGCTGATGGAAAAGTACCCGATGGTCACGCTCCGTGCACACGGTACTGCTGTCGGTCTGCCGTCTGATGACGACATGGGCAACTCCGAGGTCGGTCACAACGCGCTCGGCTCCGGTCAGGTCTTCTCGCAGGGTGCAAAGCTCGTCTCCGAATCCATCGAATCCGGCAAGATGTTTGAGTCCGATACCTGGAAGGCACTCACCGGTGACTGCAAGACGCTGCATTTCCTCGGTCTGTTCTCCGACGGTAACGTCCACTCCCACATCGACCACCTCAAGGCAATGATCGCACACGCAAAGGCAGACGGCGTCAAGTGTGTCCGTGTCCACATTCTGCTGGACGGCCGTGATGTCGGCGAAACCTCCGCCCTTGACTATGTCGAACCGTTTGAAGCATTCATCGCCGATCTGCGCGATGATACCTTCGATATCAAGATCGCATCCGGCGGCGGACGCATGAAGATCACCATGGACCGCTACGAAGCCAACTGGGCGATGGTCGAGGAAGGCTGGAAGACCCACGTACTCGGTCTTGGCCGTCAGTTTGCATCCGCAAAGGAAGCAATTGAGACCTACCGCGCAGAAACCAAGGCAATCGACCAGGATCTGCCGCCTTTCGTCATCGCTGAAAACGGTGCTCCCGTCGGTACCATTGAGGACGGCGACTCTGTCATCTTCTTCAACTTCCGCGGCGACCGTGCGATTGAAATCTCCAAGGCATTTGACGACGCTGATTTCGATAAGTTCGACCGCGTCCGTTATCCCAAGGTAAAGTATGCCGGTATGCTCGAATACGACGGCGACCTTCATATCCCGTCCGCATACCTTGTCAACCCGCCGGAAATCACCAACACGATGGGCGAATACCTCGCTGACACCGGTGTTGCACAGCTGGCAATCTCCGAAACCCAGAAGTACGGTCATGTGACCTATTTCTGGAACGGCAACCGCTCCGGCAAGTTTGATGACGAATCCGAAACCTATGTGGAGGTTCCCTCCGATGTCGTTCCGTTTGAAGAACGCCCGTGGATGCAGTGCGCACTGATCGCAGACAAGCTGATTGCGGCTCTGGAAGCAGGCGAGTACCGCTACTACCGCGTCAACTTCCCGAACGGCGACATGGTCGGCCACACCGGCAACATGCTCGCAACCCGCTGCTCCATGGAAGCGCTCGACCTGCAGCTGGGCAGAATCCTGAAGGTTCTGGACAAGCTCGGCGGTGTTGCGCTGATCACCGCAGACCATGGCAACGCAGACGAAATGTACGAGCTTGACAAGAAGGGTGAGGTCAAGTACAACAAGGACGGCACGCCCAAGGCGAAGACCTCCCATACCCTCAACCCCGTTCCCTGCATCATCTATGATAACTTCTATTCCGACAAGTATACCGTCAAGGAACAGAAGGCATCCTTCGGTCTGTCCGATGTTGCGGCTACCACCGTCAACCTGCTCGGCTATGAGGCACCCGAGATGTGGGACGAATCCCTGATCGAAATCAAGTAAAAACGAAAGACACTCTGAAACAGGGCTGCTGTACACACGGTATGGCAGCCTGTTTTGACACAGGAGAAACGCATATGAACGTAAAACAAATGACGGCAGCAGTGCTGCTCCTGACGCTCGGGATGACCGCAGGCGGCTGTCGGTCTGTGAGCGGACAGGACACCGGAACAACGACAGCATCGCAGGCGGGCATCATCGCCGATACACAGACGGCAGAACAGACAACGGAGGCAGCGGAAACAGTATGGGTGACGGAAGCGGTCACCGAAGCTGTGACAGAGGCGGAAACGGAAACAGAGGTGATGACCGAAGCCATCACGGAGCCTGTCATCATCGAACCGCTGCGTGCATCCTTTGCCGCAGTCGGTGATGCGATTGTGCATGAGGGCATCTGGATGGAAGCGCAGAAGACGGCGCGTCTGGCAGGTCAGGGCGAGGATTACGACTTTTCACATCTGTTCCGCGAAATCGCCGATGATATCGCCGCATATGACCTGTCGTTCATCAACCAGGAAACGCTGATGGCGGGTGCGGCATACGGCTATTCTGCGTACCCGCGCTTCAATACGCCGAGAGAGCTTGCAGCAGCACTCATCGACACCGGCTTTGATGTGGTCAACATTGCAAATAACCACATGATGGACATGCTTCCAGAAGGGCTTGCCGCAACCATTGACTTCTGGGATACCCAGCCGGTTACGCTGATCGGCGGCTATAAAAACACCGAGGATTACAATACCGCGCGGATTGTTACGGTCAATGATATCGATATTGCGTTCCTGTCTTACTGCTATGGAACAAACGGACTTTCGATGCCGGCTGGGTATGATATGATTATCCCGTATCTTGACGAGGCGGTGATCCGCGCACAGACGGCGGCAGCAAAAGAGGCAGCGGACTTTGTTGTGGTGTCGGTACACTGGGGCGAGGACAGCTATCAGCCGCTGACGGAGCAGCAGAAAACGTTTGCGGAAATTTTTGCCGACTGCGGCGTGGATGTCGTTGTCGGGCATCATCCGCATCTGATTCAGCCGGTGGAATGGATTGAGGGTCGGGACGGTCACAGAATGCTGTGTGCCTATTCGCTTGGCAATTTCTTTTCTCTGATGGCAAAGGCGGAGAACATGGTCGGCGGTCTGCTCTCGCTTGATTTCGTTGTGGAGGGCGAGGATAAACGGCTGGAAAATGTGCAGTTTATACCGACGTTTTTCTATTACAAAACAACCTTTTTCGGACAGACCATTCTGTATCAGAAGGATTACACCGAAGCACTGGCCAAGGGACACGGCGTGCAGAATTATGCTGTTTCCAACAACAAAACGGCGGCGGAGCTGATTGCCTATACACGCGGACTGATCGCGGAGGAATTTCTGCCCGCAGACTTTCCCCAGAACCCGTCGTGACGGCGGCGGAGTATTTATGGCTTGACGAATGTGCGCGGCACGGTGCGGATGCTGCATCGATGACCGACGGCGGGATTCTGCTTGCCGACAAAGAGGAAGCACCGCTGTCACGGCATCTCAACATCATTGTCCCGGTGTCATTTGCCTGTGTCGGAGATGCGGTGATCGCTTCTGCATATCCGAGCGCACGTTCTGTTATGACGGCGCATTTTGAGAAATACCGTTCTGCGGATGCACTGTTTTCCGATGCGGCATTTGCCGCACTTGATACAGCGCTTCGTCCGTATCTTGCTGCATGGGGATACAAGCCGTCGGCGTTTTGGGCGCGGTACGGCATTTCTCTTGTGCAGGACGATGCGGCGGCGGTGGATGTATCTGCGATCCTTTGCGGCACTGTGCGCATGACGGAGGCAATGTGCGGCATGAAGAATCACACATCGATGAAATCGGACGACTGCATCCGGCGCGGTGCGTTTGCGCATACTGTGAACGGTGAAATCGTCTGCATGGCGTCGGTCAACCGGGTTTCGGAGGTCGAGCACTGTGTCGAGATCGGTGTGGAATGTGCAAAGGACTGGCGCAGATGCGGATTTGCGCGTTCCTGTGTCGCCGCACTCGCGCGGGCACTGTGCGAGGAGGGACAGATTGTGCTGTACCGCCATTATCACACCAATACAGGCTCAGCAGCCGTGGCGCGGTCTGTCGGATTCCGTCCGGTCGGACGCTTTTTTTCGTATACATCCTTTGCAATCTGACAAAAGCCCTTGCAAAACAGGCGCAGATGTTGTATAATATTATCTAAAGAGAGAATTTTTGTGGGCGGAGGGAATCGGCTGTGGATTATCGCATAACGGAACATGAGCACGGAACCACCGTGAAAGCATACCTGCGCACGATCCTTCGTCTGTCCGGCGCACAGATTACAGCACTCAAGCAGGATCCACATGGGATTCTGGTCAACGGTGCGCACGTGACGGTGCGGTATGTTCTGCAAATCGGCGATACGCTGTCGCTTGCCGACCGGGATGAGGATTCCTCGGACAACATTGTTCCGACTCCCATGCCGCTGAATATTCTTTATGAGGACGACGCGATCATCGTTTTGAACAAGCCGCCGTTTATGCCGACGCATCCGTCGCACGGACATTACACCGATACGCTTGCCAACGGGCTTGCGCATCTGTTTGCACAGCGGAAAACGCCGTTTGTGTTCCGTTCCTGCTCACGGCTTGACCGTGATACCTCGGGGCTTGTGACGGTGGCAAAGACCCGTGCTGCGGCATATCAGTTTCAGCGCGCACACACGGCGGGATCGGTGGAAAAGGAATACCTCTGTGTACTGGTCGGGCATCTGGAGCCTGCGGTCGGCGAGATTTCCGGCTGCATCCGGCGGCAGGAGGACAGCGTCATCACGCGGATTGTGACGGAAGAGGACGGTGCGCCGGCGCTGACACGTTACCGCGTTCTGGCGTACGGAGAAGCACCGGACGGTCGTGCGCTGACCCTGTGTGCGGCACAGCCCGTCACCGGAAGAACGCATCAGCTCCGCGTCCATTTTGCGCATCTCGGATGTCCGATGCTCGGTGATTTTCTGTACGGACAGGAAAACGATGCGCTGATTGCCCGTCAGGCACTGCACTGCCGCAAGACGGCGTTTGACCATCCTGTCTCGGGAACACGCATGACGCTGTATGCGGCACTGCCTGCGGATTTTCTTGATCTGATGCCATATTTTAACGAAAGGACGGCGCGTGTGCATGTCGAAGACAAAGCTTGAACAATGGAAAATCCGATGGAAACGGTATGTTCCGCCGATTTTGCCGATCTCCTTTGCGGCGGCTGTACTGACGCTGATTGTCTATCTCACCGCACGGGTACAGCCGGCGTTTGCCGATGCGGTCAACCGCTGGTACGGCGGCGTTCTGCGGATGATTACGGCAAAGCTGACCTCGCTTCTGCCGTTTTCCCTGGCGGAGGGACTTTTGCTTTCGTCTCCTCTGCTGCTGGCGGTGCTGATTGCCTATGCCGTGCGGTGCGCAAGGCATTCGATGCGCGCCGGTATCCGGTACATCTGTGTGCTGCTGTCGGTGATCTGTCTGCTGTTTACCCTGTTTGTTCCGACGCTCGGCATCGGTTCGCTGGCATCGCCGCTTTCCGAACGGCTCGGCTTTCCCGAGGAAAAGGTGTCGGCACATCAGCTGGCGGAGACGATGCAGTGGGCAATCAACGAAGCAAACAGCCTGTGCAATGATGTGGACTTTGCATTCGGCGGTGCATCGGTCATGCCGTTTGACAATTACGGCAGCATGTGCCGCGATCTGATGATCGGCTATGAGCGCCTGCACCGGGACCATCCTGTTTTCTGGCAGTTTTCATCGTCGGTCAAGCCGGTCATTCTGAGTGAACCGATGTCATATACGCATATCACCGGTATCTATACCTTCTTTACCGGGGAATCCAATCTCAATATCAATTTCCCGGACTACACCCTGCCGTTTACCGCGGCGCATGAGCTGGCACATCAGCGCGGCTTTGCGCGCGAAAAAGAAGCAAACTTCATTGCTTTTCTGGTTTGCATCCAGTCCGATCAGCCGTATACGCGCTATTCGGGCTATGTCAATCTGGTGGAATATCTGTCCAATGCGCTGTATTCGGCAGACCGGGCGCTGTGGGAGGAAACCTTCTATTCTCTGGATATGCGTATCCGCTATGAGATGCAGGCATACAATGACTTTTATGAAAAATATAGGGACAACACCGCCGCCCAGATTTCCAATGCGGTCAACGATACGTATCTGAAGGTGCAGGGACAGACGGAGGGAACCAAGAGCTACGGTCTGGTGGTCGATCTTGCCGTATCGTATTTTTACGGTGTTGTCAAAGCAGAGGCGCTGCCGCCGGATGATGCGGAACCGGCAGGGGAAACGGCGCCTGCATCAGAGGACGGTGCCGCGTGAGCAGATGTAAACAGTGGATTTCCTTTGCGGCGCTCTGGCTGGCTGCCGCAGTTCTTGTGATCGGTTCGGCGATCATGCCGCGGGTGCTTGCGGTGAAGCCGGAGGTACCGACCCTGTTCTATAACGATACGGTGTGGGTCATGGATGACTATTATCCGGCACTGGGCTATACCATCGGTGCGATGAAGGACTTCTGGATCCCGCTGTCCTTCTATGAGGACATCGAAGGGATGCGTGTCCGGCGCGGTACCGCAAAAAACAATACGGTTTTTATCATTCAGGACACGGTGACGGAAAAGTACCTGTCCTTCAACTTAAATGACAGCACCTATGCACAGACGGAACGCAGTACGCTGATTCTCCTCCATACCATGCTGTACTCCAGAGAACGGTATCTGCCGATGCGTGACATGTGTGCGTATTTCGGCTGGACCTTTGAAATTTCGGCGGATTTTAATACGGTCCGTATCTGCGACGGCGGGCAGAAGAAGACCTTTGAGGAGCTTCTGTCGGTGTATATGCCGCCGCCTGTGACAGAAACGGAGCCGGAGACGACGGTGCAGACGATCCCGGTGACGGAGCCGCCTGTGACGGGACCTGTCGTGACAGAACCGCCTGTGACGGAGCCGCCTGTCACAGAGCCGCCTGTGACGGAGCCGCCTGTCCGTGAACCGGACATCTATCGCGCATCCTCCGTTTATCTGACGTTTGAGGATATTGAGGATACCCATACGCCGGTGCTTTTGGATACGCTGCGTACCTTTGGTGCACATGCGGTGTTCTTTGTCACCGGGGAACAGCTGACGCAGTATACCGATACGGTTCTCCGCATTCTGGCAGAAGGGCATACGCTCGGTCTGCACGGGATGACCGCGGACGAGTATGCGCTGCGGGACACCGCGGATCTCCTTGCCGCGCTCGAGGAAGAAAATGAACTGCTGTATGCGCTGGTACGGCGGAAAACCCGTCTGGTGCGTCTGCCGGAGGGATCGCATTCCGGAAGGCTGTATTTGTCGGAGCAGCAGAAGGAGACGCTGGCACAGCACGGCTATGTCTTGTGGGACTGGAATATTTCTGCAATGGATCATGATTTGTCCTATCACGCCGACGCGGTGCTTGCCAAAATCGATGCGGCGCTGCTGACCAGCTATTATCCGGTGATCCGGATGCACTGTACGGACACGGCGGCGCAGGTTCTGCCTGTTCTGCTTCAGCGGCTGAGTGATGCCGGTGTGGTATCGCAGATCATCACGGAAGCAACCGTGCCGGTTGTGTTTCCGTAAAACCCAATTTTCAACGAATGAATGACTTGCAAACGGAAAGCCATGGTGATTGATATGAATGACAGCAAGAAAAAAATACTGATTGTAGAAGATGAGAAGAACATTGCACAGGTACTTGCGTTCAATCTGATGCAGGCAGGGTATGACTATGAGATTGCTTCCGACGGAGAGGAAGGGCTGAAAAAGGCACTCCGCGGCAATTTTGATCTGATCCTTCTGGATATCATGCTGCCCAAAATGGACGGCTTCACAGTCTGCCGCGGCATACGGATGCGGCTGGATACACCGATCATTATGGTGACGGCAAAGGAAGAGGATGTCGATAAAATTCTCGGTCTGGACCTCGGGGCGGACGACTATGTCACAAAGCCTTTTTCCGTCAATGTTCTGCTCGCCCGCATCAAGGCAAATCTGCGGCGCAGTGCAAACGAGGTCGTGACGGAAGCGAAAGCAAGCACGGTCCTGGAGGTCCGCGAGCTTGTGATTGACAACGAAAAATACAGCGTGACAAAGGCCGGGGAGCCGATTGCGCTGTCCAAGATTGAATATGATCTGCTGGCGTTCCTTGCGGCGAATCAGGGAAAGCCCTTCAAGCGGGAGGAGCTGCTCGAATCGGTCTGGGGATATAAGGAGTTTTTCGGGGATCGCCGCACGGTTGATGTCACGGTCAGCCGTCTGCGCAACAAGATCGAAACGGATCCGACGCATCCCGAATATATTTTTTCCAAGCACGGCTACGGCTATTATCTGGCATAATCCGGTCAGATAAAATTTTCAGGAGAGGACGGTGCGTGTATTGTACCGGAGTCTGTATTTCAAAATCATTCTGATTCTGATTATCTTTATCGCAACCATTATGGCCGTTGTCGGTACAATTCTGCTCAACGGTGTTTCCTCCTATTTTGCAGAGGATTTCCGCAAACAGATGGAGGAGAGCTTTGTGCCCGGCGCGGAGCTTTACGACTATCTGGAGGAGGTTGTCGGCCGCGGTGACGGTGCGGCGGCGATGGTCATCATGCTGGATGCGTATTCCGGTCATCTCGGACTGGATGCCAACCGTTCCGCTGCCATTCTGGACGAAAACGGTGCAGTGCTTGCAGCCTCCGATACATCCTCCATGTTCCATATCGGAGAGACGGTCTATCTGACGCCGAATATCCTGTCTGTCATGAACGGCGGCAGCGGTTCGGAACAGCGGGCCGGTGCTGACAGTCTGGACTTCTGTATCCGCATTGCGTCGGAAACGGAGTCGTATCTGGTCTATGTGCGTGATAGCAAGGAGGAGATGCAGGATCTGAACTGGATGCTATTCTCCATCATTTTGCAGGCATTGCTGTTCGGATCGCTGTTTGCGATTCTGCTGTCCTTTTTCCTTGCGAAGACCATCACCGCACCGATTCAGAGCCTGACGCGCGGCGCACAGCAGATTGCGGCAGGTGAATTCGAGCAGGAAATCGACGTGCATTCCCGCGATGAAATCGGTACGCTGACCGATACGTTCAACCATATGAAATCGGTTCTCAAGAACACCATCGATCAGGTTTCCGGTGAGCAGAAAAAGCTCGAAACGGTCTTCTTTTACCTCAAGGATGCCGTGGTTGCGTTCCGTGACGACGGCTCGGTCATGCACCAGAATACCACTGCGCGCGATCTGTTTGTGCCGCTGATGGAAGGCGCTGTCCTCACGGAGCAGGGCGATGCGGAAGAGGCGCAGACAATGACGCTGGCATGGCTTCTGCGGCTGTGCGGCATCGAGGACAATCCCATTTTCCGTGCGGCGCTGGAGCGCGATTCGGAGACAGGGGATGAAGGCTATGTCCTGCGGGAGATTGCACTGCGTGAGCGCGTGTTTGACGTGTCTCTGGGCAATTTCCGTTATATGGAAAACAACGAAAACCACACTGGCGTCATTGCGGTCATCCACGATGTCACCGGTCGGTACGAGCTGGACCGCAGCAGACGGGAATTTGTCGCCAATGTCTCGCATGAGCTGCGCACACCGCTGACCTCCATCAAGGGTGCGGCGGAAACGGTTCTGCGGTATCCCGATATGCCGTCGGACATGCGGGAGAGCTTTCTGTCGATGGCGGTGGAGGAATCCGACCGGATGACGCGCATTGTCGGCGACCTTCTGGTGCTGTCGCGCCTGGACAACAACCGCACCAAGTGGGAAATTTCGACCTTCTCGGTCGAGGCGGTGATCCGTCACATGTGCGAGGTTGTAAAAAACGATATTGCCGAGCATCGGCATACACTGTCTGTGCGGCTGGATGACAATCTGCCGCAGATTACGGCGGATAAGGACCGCGTGGAGCAGGTGCTTCTGAATATTCTGACAAATGCGGTCAAATATACTCCTGACGGCGGTCAGATCCTGCTGCGTGCGGCGGCAAACCGCTCGCATGTGGCAATCAGCGTGCGCGACAACGGTATCGGCATTCCCAAAGAAGATCAGCCGCATCTGTTTGAGCGTTTCTACCGCGTTGAAAAATCGAGAACAACCGGTGCCGGCGGTACCGGTCTGGGACTTGCCATTGCCAAAGAGCTGGTGGAAGCGCACGGCGGCAAAATCAAGCTGAACAGTGTGCTCGGCCGCGGCACGGAGCTGACGGTCATTCTGCCCATCCGCTCACCGCTTGCCGATGAGGCGGCGCAGGAGGAGGAACCGACAGCATGAAGCAGCATTCTGTGTTTTCTCCCGCGGAAGCGGTCAAATCTCTGATGATTTTTATTCTGATTGTGGTTATGCTGGTTCTGCTGGTTCTTCTGATGATCGGTCAGAACGGCACAAGGGAAGAAGCTCTGCCGCTGGCGGACCGTATGGTGGTCTATGCCTCCGGTGCACAGCCGATGTTTGCTGCCGGAATGGATACCGCGCGTGTCGCTCCGCAGCTGCTGGCATACCGGCGCGGCGGCGGTGCATTCCGGATTCTGTATGCGTCCGATGCACTCGGCAAGCCGTATGAGAGGCTGTATCCGCTGCTGCGTGATCTGTTTGGTTCGCGTGCGGTCGGCTATGCGGCGGATGCGGCGGTCGGGGGCGAGCTGCTTGCGGCATGTGCACAGATGGAGGACTGTATCTATATCCGGTATCACGGAGCGCTGCCGGTGTCGGTGATCCGCGCTTACACCTATTCTGCGGAGGACAGCGAAACCACGGCGGCGGTTCTGGATGAACGTACCGGCGGGGAAGCCTCTTATCTGCATGAGCTGTATCTGATCCCGCTGCAATCGCTGCGGCCGTGGGCAGACGTGCTTCCGATGGCGCTGTCGAATGACACCGATGCTGTCTGTGCGCTGACCTGCGATGACGGTGGTGCGGTTACGCTGTACTGTATGTCGGGGACCGCACAAATGCCGGGGAGTTCGGCACCGGCGGAGGAACTGACGGAAGACACGGGACTGGATGACAGCGCCGGAATTGCACTGTTCAGCACCGATGCGCAGGAGATGGCAGAGGAGAAAACCGGCGTACTGGATCTGTATCTGGATTCCATGGAAACGCTGACCTCGGATGCACAGACAGGGACACTGATACCGTATGGGACTGCAACGGCGGCATCGCTTGACGGCATCTATCGGATGCCGCAGATTATGCTGACACCGTATGATCCCGCGGCGGCATTGTACGGAGATGCGGAAACGCTGTCTGCCGTGCTGGGACTGCTCGGAATGCGGGAACGCGACAAGGACAGCTATTATACAGACGGCAGCGGAACCAGAATCTATCTGAATGCGTCCGGTCGTCTGACGGTATCGGGAACAGCCAGTGCATTTTACTATGACGCATTGCAGGAGGGCGGTCTTGATCTGGCGGAATATCTCGGATATGCCAGCATCGGCGGCGATTATCTGCTGTCGGAATATCTGCGTGCGTCCGACCGCTTGCTGTCTCTTCTGGAAACCGAAGAATCCGCATTCGGCGGTGACGCGCTGGTCTGTTCACTGCTCGATGTGCGCATGGCTTCGGACGCGGAGGAGGAGACTCTTGTGCTGACCTACGGATACACCTACCGCGGGATTCCGCTGCTGGACGAGACCGGTGAGATCCGGCGCGCAATGGTTTTGAAGGCGGGCGGCGGCATCATTTCCCATCTGGAGCTGTATCCGTGCCATGCGGAAATTTCGGAGAAGGAGCAGTATCTTCTGCCGCAGACAACGGCGCTGAAGGCAATGGCGCTGGAGCAGCCGTCTGGCGGCGGACAGACGGACGGTCAGGGAATCGGTCCTCTGTCCATGGCATATCTGTGCTGTGATGCTGCTGATGCATACGGCGTTCATACTGCGGACTGGATCGGACTTCTGCCGCGGCGGTCTGCCGGGAAATAAAGAAAATCTAGGCAATTGCAAAATTGCCTACCTTCATCGCCCAAAGGGCGATATATAAACAAATTGCGTCGCTTGGGCGGGTTTCCCGCCCAAAAAGACACCTTCAAAGCGACCAAAGGGAGCCATCGGGCTGCGTCAGCCCGATGAAACCGATTGCAAAATGCAATTTTGCAATCGATTAAATAAAGAAAATCAGGAAGGAGGCGTTGTCGGTATATGAACTGGAGCCGGGTTCGATGGCTGCTGATCATTTGTCTGTGTCTGGCAGATCTTCTGCTGGGATTGCTGCTGTGGCGCAATTACCGCGGCGAGAACATGATCAGCCGGTCGGCGATTGAAGATGCGGCACAGCTGCTTGCAGATGCAAATGTCACGCTGAATCCCGATGTTGTGCCAACCGCAGTTGTCGGCGATCATGTTTTCCGGGTGCCGGTTTCCGACGGCGGCTATCGTGCTGTCTTTGCGGCGCTGATCGGTTCGCCTGTGACAAGTGCGTATCTGCTGCCGGCATCCTCCGGTGTATCCCTGCTGTTTGAAAACGGAGACAGCGTGGAATACTATCATAATCTGTATCTGATGTACACGCGGGACGGCGCGGATAAGGAACGGCTTTCCGCATTGATTTCCGCATATTCCGGTGACAATCCGATGTTTGTGCCTCTGGACACGGCAGAAACGGAGCAGGATGCAGCAGCGGCAGAGGAATTTCTTTCTGCGCTGACACCGGGAGAATCGTCCGGTGCGCGTCTGCGGCCGCGGCTGGAGCAGGTTTATGCCGTCACGGGAGAAGCGCCTCTGCGGCTGGCGGTATTCCGGGAAGAAATCGTCTACCGCAGTTCCGGCAGGAGTGCCGCGGATATCTACGATACGGAAGTGCTTGTCCTGATTGCAAACGGTACGGTACAGATGCTGGCGGGAACCTGGGTTCCGTTTCTGCCGGATGAGACGTACAGCATCAAAAAGCTGGACCAGCTGAATATTCTGTTCTCGGAGCGGAAACGCCATCAGCAGCTGGATATGGAAGGCGAAACAGACGGTCTTGACCACGCACTTCAGCATACGGATGCCGGATGTGAGCTGGTTTCCATGCGGCGCTTGTACTACATGCTGTGGGACGACGCGGGAACGCTGTATCTCCGACCGTCGTGGCTGCTCGGATACCGTCTGGAGCAGGAGGATCATACACCGATTCTGCGGGAGGTACTCTGTGACGGTCTGACGGGCAATGTGGTCCGGCAGCAGGAAACGGTTCTGCCGGGATGAATTTCCGATGTCAGAACGCCTCGAAATGTAAATTTATCATGAACGAAAAGTTAATATTTATCGATTGCTCTTCACGGATACGGAAAAGAATGGTATACTATACTGTACGGCACTCTGTGATGTGAAAAGCGGAATTTTTCCGTCAAGGATATGCCGGGATCGGGCTTCTGTCCGGTTTCCGCAGTGCCGTCCTGACTGAATTTGTTTGATCTCCGGAAAAACCTGGACAAAATACAATTGTTTTGTGTACGGATGTGCGGGCAGTTGTCCCATCCCTACATAGAAATCAACATGGCTTTCGTTTACGAAAACCTACCTTTCTGGAATTTCGTTCCGAAATTCGGGAATTTGGGCTGATTTTTCACAGGAAAACCGTTGCCCGAAAACAACGAAAGCCACAAAACCCGCGTGAAACAGTATTTTTCACGCTTTGAAGCAATCATCCGCAAATACGTGATTTTACAGAAGGTGCTTTCATGGAAAAAATCGTTATAAACGGCGGCAAACCGCTCATGGGTGCCGTTGAGATCAGCGGTATGAAAAATGCCGCGGTCGCGGTCATCCTGTCCTCGATTCTGATTGAGGATCGGTGTGTGCTGGAAAACCTGCCGAATATCAGCGACGTGACCATATCTCTTGATATTCTTCGCGCAATGGGCGCATCCGTCCGCCGCCTCAATCCGACGACGGTGGAAATTGATACAACCGCAATCATGGGCGGCTCAGCTCCCTATGATCTGGTGCGGAAAATGCGCGCGTCCTACTATGTACTCGGTGCAGAGCTTGGCCGTTTCGGCCGTGCATCGGCAGGCTTCCCCGGCGGCTGCGATTTCGGCGTCCGTCCGATTGACCAGCACATCAAGGGATTTGAAGCGCTCGGTGCCGAAGTCACCGTCGACAACGGCTGCATTGAATGCAGAACCGAAAACGGTGTCCGCGGCGGTCAGATTTACTTTGACAACAATACCGTCGGTGCGACAATCAATGTCATCATTGCCGCAGCCAGAGCAAAGGGTACCACCATCATTGAAAATGCGGCAAGAGAACCGCACGTCGTCGATTTGGCAAACTTCCTCAATGCGTGCGGCGCAAAGATTTCCGGCGCCGGTACCGATGTCATCAAAGTCAAGGGTGTGGAGCGTCTGCACGGCTGTACTTACGCAATCATTCCCGATATGATCGAGGCTGCGACCTTTATGATTGCTGCTGCCGCAACACACGGTACGCTTCGCATCAATAACGTCATTCCAAAGCATCTGGAATCCATTTCCGCGAAGATGGAGGAAATGGGCATCCGGGTGGAGGAGCTGGATGAAGCAGTCATTGTATCACCCGCAGAGGTGCTGCACCGTGTCAACATCAGAACGCTTCCGTATCCCGGCTTCCCGACCGACGCACAGCCGCAGATGTGTGTACTGCTGTGTCTGGCGCACGGTGTTTCCACGCTGTATGAGGGCGTGTGGGACGGACGGTTCCGCTATGTGGAAGAATTGAAGCGGATGGGCGCAAAGATCAAGGTGGATGGAAAGACTGCCATTGTCGAAGGTGTTGAGGCATTGACGCCGGCACCGGTCCGTGCGGTGGATCTCCGTGCGGGTGCCGCGATGGTCATTGCGGCGCTGGCAACGTCCGGCAGAACGGAAATTGAAGAAATCCAGCACATTGAACGCGGTTATGACGATATCGTCGGCAAGCTGCGCGGTGTCGGTGCGGATATCCGCAAGATCAATATTCCCGACCCGTATCTGTACGAAAAAGCAAACTGACAGCATGTCATACGGCGGGGAGCCGCGTGGATGACAGGATGGCAGAAGATGATGAATATAAGATGAATGATAGAAAGAAGGAAATAGTATGGCAAAGGGAACTGTCAGCGGAACGTATCTGATGTATCAGGGAAAGCCTCTCGTTCGTCAGGATAATGCATATGTATGGGGCGATATGAATGAACGTGCGGTTTTGTCCCTGTTCGTTCTGTCCAATAAAGAAGTCAACGGACGTCAGGTACCGGATAACATTCTGGTCCAGGTGCTTTCCACCGACGAATCGCGTACCTGCCTCAAGCAGGGGCAGAAGAACGGTCTGTTCGCAGCGCTCGATATCGGAACGGTCTGGCTGAAGAAGGAACTCGGCGAGTAAACGACGTTTTTAACAAATTGATATGAATAAGAACAGCATTGTTGGGAATCCTCCCGGCAGTGCTGTTTTTTTGCTGAAAAATCATCGAAAAAATAATCAAAACCATTGACAAACAATGCGAATTGATGTATAATAGTATTGAAAACCAGATGAAGCAATGAATGAAACTTCAGGAAACGATGTGCAACACAAGAACATCGCGCTGTATATTGCCCGACATCTGCCAAAACCAAAAGAAAGAGGGTTCACGGTTTTATGGAAAACGTATGTAAAATGATTCGCAGAATCACAGTACCGCCTGTCTTTGCGGCGGCACTGCTGATGATTGTTTATGTAACACACCCGGATTATATCGGCGGCATCGGAAATCTGATGATCGCACTGTTCTTTTTGACCGTTTTGCCGACGCTTGCATATCCGCTGCAAAAACGGATTCCCAAATACAGGAGCAGAGGACGTGAAGGACAGCGCAGTCTTGCAATGCTGTTTTCCTTTGTCGGTTATCTGCTTGGTACGACGGCGGCGTTTGCGCTTTCGGCACCGGCGGAGCTGAAGCTTTTGTATATGCAGTATCTGCTGTGCGGGGTCGGTATGATTGTTGTCAATAAAGTCTTGAAAATCAAAGCAAGCGGTCATGCCTGCGGAAGTGTCGGTCCGGTGATCCTGCTGTGGTATTTCGGACTGTATATCCCTGCCATCATCGGTGCTTTATTGGTTCTTCCCGTCTTTATGTCGAGCATCAGAACCGGTCAGCACACGATGCCGCAGCTGTTCGGCGGCAGTACAATCCCGGCGTTTGTCTTGTTTTTTACCGTTTCGGTTGGATTTCTGTTTGGTTAAAATGTAAATCGCATCAGAAAAGGAACTGCCGTGTATTCCCACGAATACTTGCGGCAGTTCCTTTTTGGTATCTGTTGGATGATTCTTACTCGGCAAAGCTCAGGATGACTTTTTCGCCATTTTCCCACCATGTAGCGACAGCGAAGATACCATAACTGGCATTCGGATCGAATGGGATGAGATTGCCTTCCGCGTCGAAGCTATGTTCACAGGTTTCCATCTTGTAGGTGACGCCATCAACGTTCAGCTCGGAGATACCCGATGCGATGACGGTACCCTGATACTCCGCAACACACGGAATCGGCATCAGCAGAATGACGCGCGGCAGGGTTGTATCGATGGTTGCCTCTTTGATTTCATTGAACATTGTGATGCTGACGTTTTCTGCGATCGTGTTGTCTGCATTGAAAATCGCGGCGCTTCCGCTGGTACCGTTGAAATAGATTTTCTGTCCGAACGTACAGCCGGAGAATTGAACTGTGCTTCCTTCGACCGCATTGATGAGCAGCGGCTGGTCATAGGTTTCGCCGGTAATCACCAGCGGATCACCTGCGGGAACATCGATGACCTGACCGACAAAATTTGCGAGTGTCAATTCCGGATCGACTTCTTTGGGTTTCTCACAGGAGACAAGTGTGAACAGGGATAAGAGCATACAAAGGGAAAGCAGGAGTGTGAAAATGCGCTTCATTGTGGATACCGTCCTTTCATATTGGTTACGTTCATTATATCACAATATGGGAATTTGTCAACCGTTTTTTTCTGAACCTCTTGATTTTTTTGCGGAATGTGATATAATGAAGAAAACCATTTCACGAAAGGAACCATATCCGATGATGAAACTTACAGTATATGCAGGCGCGCATACCAGAAAAAACGCACTGCTTCATGCATCACTGACGCAGGAACAGCTGGCGGGCATTGATACCGCTGCTGCGGTTGCACTCCGATATGACGGCGGAAAGACGCTCCCGGCACAGTTGAAGAAGGCTGGGGAGCGCTATGTTCTGTCCTTTGTACTGGATTTCCTTGCCAAAGGGGAAGAAGCCACGCTGACGCTGGTCAATGCAGATGGCGTTGACCGCTTTGCCGCAGTGGATCTTGCCGGGGACGGACGGGTTGCACTGATGGCTGACGGTGCGGAGTACACGGCGTACCGCTACAACATCGGTTTTGCCAAGCCGCACATCGGTCCGATTGTCAACAAGTATGGGGAAAACATCACCCGCTATGACTTTGAGGCAAAGGAGCATCCGCATCACCGCTCCATCTGGTTCTCGCACGGCAGTGTCAAGGTCGAGAACGCAGAAACCGGTTTTGTTTCTGATGAGGTCGATACCTGGAACGAAAATCCGCATTACGGTTATATCAAAACGCAGAAGATCACCGAAACGGTGTCCGGTCCTGTATATTGTGCCTTTACCGCAGAAAATATGTGGACGGATGAAAACGGCAATCCGCTGTGCAATGACGTGACGACGGTGACGATGTCTCAGCCGGAGGACGGTGTGACGGTGCTGGATGTCGATCTGACGCTCATTGCAGCATACGGCCGTGTGACGCTCGGTGCGACCAAGGAGGCAGGCCCGATTGCGGTCCGTATGGATGAAACGCTGCGTGCGGACAGAACCGGTACGCTGACCAATTCCTGGGGGGCTGTCGGTGAGGGCGAGATCTGGATGAAGCGCTCCGCATGGAACGATTACTACGGCACGACCGACGGCGGTCATGTCGCGGGCATCGCTGTCTTTGACAATGAAGACAACGAACGGTATCCGACCTACTGGCATTCCCGCAATTACGGTCTGTTTGCGCCCAACCGCTATTATCTCGGCGGTGAGGAGATCATCGAGGCGGGAAACGCGCTGAACTTCAAGTACCGCATTGTCATTCATGAGGGTGATACGGAAAGTGCCGGTATCCGCGAAATGTATATCGATTATGCCGCACCGGCAGAGATTGCCGCTGAATAAAAAATCCAACGCGCCGCACGGAGCTGTTCCGATGCGGCGCGTTTTCTGTATTATTTTGTATAGACGCGCGGAACCCGCTTGCCGATCAGGCACAGCACTTCATAGCCGATGGTGCCTGCGCGTGCGGCAATTTCATCGGCGGAGGGTGCGCCTTCGCCGAACAGAATCACCTCATCACCGATGCGGGCGGCGGGAATGTCGGTGACATCGACCATGCATTGATCCATGCAGATGCGTCCGCAGATCGGTGCGTCTTGACCGCGGATCACAGCACAGCCGCCTTCGGCATAGGCTCGGATGAAGCCGTCGGCATATCCGATGGGCAGTGTGGCAATGCGGAGAGTACGGTCAGGGATGTATGCCGCGCCGTAGCCGATGGGTTCCCCTTTTGGGACGGTGTGGATGTGAGAAATCACGGTTTTCAGTGTCATGACCGGCTTGATGGGCAGAAGCGCGGTATCGGCGGACGGCATTAGTCCGTACAGCTCAATGCCGAAGCGCACCATGTCCAGATGCATGTGCGGGAAATTTGTGATGGCGGCAGAGTTGCATACGTGGCGGAGCGGCGGCGTGATTCCGCGGCGCTTCAGTGCATCCAGTGCATCGCAGAACGCGGCAAACTGTGCCTCGGTCATCGGCGAGGACGGTGTGTCTGCCTGCGCAAAATGCGTGAAGATACCCTCGACACGGAAATCGCGGACCGATCCGAGTGCTGCCATGCCGTCGGTATCGTCCGGGGAAAAGCCGAGGCGGTTCATACCGGTGTCGATTTTGATGTGAATCTTCAGTCGGGCGTCCGGCGGAAGAATGCCGTCGAGCTTATAGTCGCGGATGGCACTGCACAGCGCATCGGCGTAGGCGGCAGAGTAGACGGTCTGACTGATGTTGTAGCGGATCAGAAGATCGGCATCGGCGGGCAGGGTATGTCCGAGAATCAGAATGCCGATTGCATCGCCGTAATCGGCGAGTGCCAGACGGACCTCCTCCGCTTCCGCAATCGAGGAGACGGCAAAAAAGTCAGCGCCTGCCGCGGCAAGGGTTCTTGCGCACTGCCATGCGCCGTGGCCGTAGGCGTCTGCCTTGATGACACAGCAGATGCGGCTGTCGGTGACGGCACGGACGGCGTTGAAGTTGTGAACCAGATGCTCCAGACTGATACATGCCTCGAGCTTGGCTTTCCGTTGTTTTGATAACAGTTCCATGATTTGATCTATCTTCCGTATCTCTTTGGAATGAGGATATTTCACTGTGCGGGGACCTCGGTCACGGCAAAGGAATCAATGACTGCGGTGATGCCGTCCAGTGTGATGCGGCAGGGTATGCCCTGCGGTGAAAATACAGCACGGTATCTGCCGTTTTGTCCTGTGACTGTGATGCCGCCGTCGCTGCGTTCTGCGGAAAAGCTGTCGTCGGGCAGAATGGAGAACAGCGGCAGGCAGGCGGGAAGTCCCGCGCTGTATCCGTCGGGCAGATCGAGTATCAGCGGCGGCTGATCGGCACTGCCGCGTGTTTTGAGGGTCAGGCGGGTGCCGTTATGGAAAAATACGGTATCGGTGCTGTCGCCGTATGCCGTCAGGGTATCGCCGGACGCGCTCCGGACAAGCGATGCACGTCTGTACCCGCCGCTTCCATCGTCGACGGAAAAACCGCAGGTGAAGGATTGCGTGAAGACGGAGAGCAGTTTTTGCGGTGACGGGGGCGGCAGAGAAAGGGAACATCCTGTCAGCATACATGACAGGATGATCAGGATAACAGTGGTCAGAGGACTGCGGCGCATAAGTACCTCCCAAAAGCATTGTCTGTGGGAGCATATGCCGGCAGTTCGCGGATTATGACAGGCGGATCAGTGACGCAGGGTATCGGAATGCGTCAGAACCGAAGCGTTGTAGAACTTCATGATATCGAGTGTCTTTTTGGTGGCTTCAAACACGACGCCGTATTTTTTGCCGTTTTCGGTGTAGGTGAAGTAATAAACATCGGGGGTGGGCTTTTTCTGGGAGATGGAGCAGTCGTCAACGTGATCGCAGGAGGCAAGTGCTGTGCGTCCGGCATCGTCCAGCGGGTGAATGATTTCCATATCACGGACGCGGCAGGACATCAGCTCTTTACGCTGACGCTGACCGTAGATGATATCCATCTGGAACTCGCCCTGGATGACGCGGTATTCGTATTCGATGTTGACAAAGCGTGACAGAAACCAGTAGGCAATGCCGCAAAGACCCATCCAGACGGGGACGAATGTGATGAACAACTTGCCGGCGACCGAATAGGTAACAACGGGAATGATGGAAAGGGCAACAAGCACGCATACAACCACCAGCAGGATGCGATTGCGGCGATAAGCACCTTCCGGGCGCTTTTCCACGCAGTATTCTACATAGTTGCCGAATTCGTTGTTGGGATTGTGCTGTCCTTGATTGATTCTCTGAGCCATGAGGAACTCCTTTGCTGATAAATAGAATGTTTTCATTTATTATATCATATAAGCGCGGTATTTGCAACTGTTTTTTTGTAATTCGGCAGATTTGTCGTACAGCTGCGGGTGTATGCATACAATGGGGCGGAAAGGGGGGCGCTGTATGACGGTTTCGTTTTCTGAGCTGCGCGCAAAAGAGGTCATCCGGCTGTGCGATGCGGCGTGCATCGGCTGTATCTGTGATCTGCTGCTGGATACGGAGCGGGGGTGTATCTGCGCGGTTTATGTGATGTCGGTGAGGGGCTGGGGGGCTGTGTTTTCGGGGGAACGGATGGTGATTCCGTGGGAGAAGATCCGCTGTGTCGGCAGGGATACGGTTCTGGCGGATCTGTCCGACGAGGACTGCCGCAGATGCCGGGTGGATGACGGACGCAGGCGGCACCGATGGTTTTCGCGGAAATCCTGACGCTTAATTGTAAATAATTTGTGAAATTTCAAAATATGCTTGCAATGCAGTATAATATGTGGTAAAATATAACGGTATCGCGGAGCCATTCTGCCGCGGTAAAATAAATACACACACAGATCCGCATTCCGTACCTCCGTGGTTCACGCAAGCTGCGTGTCAGCGGGACGAGAGGGACTCTGTGGTGGAAAAAACCATACAGGAGGACATTGAAAATGTCAGTTATTACCATTAAGCAGCTGCTTGAAGCTGGTGTCCATTTCGGTCACCACACCAGAAGATGGAACCCGAAGATGGCTGAGTACATCTTCACCGAAAGAAACGGTATCTACATCATCGACCTGCAGAAGACCGTTAAGAAGTTTGAAGAAGCATACATGTTTGTCCGCGAAACCGCTGCGGAAAACGGCACCGTTCTGTTTGTCGGTACCAAGAAGCAGGCTGCTGACGCAATCAAGGAAGAAGCAGAACGCTGCGGCATGTACTATGTCAACGAAAGATGGCCCGGCGGTATGCTGACCAACTACAAGACCATCAAGAAGTCCATCGCAAGACTTACCAACCTCGAAAAGATGAAGGAAGACGGTACCTTCGACCTGCTCCCCAAGAAGGAAGTTGCTAAGCTCATCAAGGAAATGGGCGACCTCGAACGCAACTACGGCGGTATCAAGACCATGCCCGGTCTGCCCTCCGCAGTCTTCATTGTTGACCCCAAGAAGGAAAAGAACGCAGTTCTCGAAGCAAAGAAGCTCGGTATTCCGGTTGTTGCAATCGTTGATACCAACTGTGATCCCGACGATGCTGACTACATCATCCCCGGCAACGACGACGCTATCCGCGCAATCAAGCTGATCGCTTCCGTTCTCGCTGACGCTGTTGTCGAAGGCAAGCAGGGCGAACAGAACGCTCCCGAAGCTGCTGAAGCAGCTGAAGAAGCAGCTGAATAATTTTCGATTTCATCAAAATTCAGGAGGATAAAAACATGGCTAACATTTCTGCAAAGGACGTAGCTGAGCTTCGCAAGAAGACAGGCTGCGGCATGATGGAGTGCAAGAACGCACTCGTAGAAGCAAACGGCAACATGGACGACGCAATCAAGATCCTTCGTGAAAGAGGCATTGCTGTCGCTGCAAAGAAGGCAGACAGAATCGCCGCTGAAGGTCTGGTTGACATCGCAATCGAAAACGGTGTCGGTGCCATCATCGAAGTCAACTCCGAAACCGACTTCGTTGCAAAGAACGATACCTTCAAGGCATTCGTTGCACAGCTGCTCCACATCATCATCACCGAAAAGCCCGCTGACGTTGCAGCACTTCTCGCTTGCACCTATGAAGGTGAAACCAATGTTGAAGCACAGCTCAAGCAGATGATCTTCACCATCGGTGAAAATATGTCCATCCGCCGCTTCGATATCATCGAAGGCGACCTCGTTTCCTATATCCACGGCAAAGGCTCCATCGGTGTCATTGTCAAGTTCGAATCTGACGAAGCTGCAGCTGCAAACGAAGGCTACGCAGAAGTCAAGAAGAACATCGCTCTGCACGTTGCTGCACAGGCTGCAGTTCCGTACATTGCACGTGAGGACGTTCCCGCTTCCGTTATCGAAGAAGAAAAGTCTGTCCTGCTCGCACAGCTTGCAAACGATCCTGCAAACGCAAAGAAGCCGCAGCAGGTTCTCGAAAAGATCGTTGTCGGTCGTCTCGGCAAGTTCTACGAAGCAAACTGCCTGCTCGAACAGGAATATGTCAAGGCTGAAAACAAGGAATCCGTTGCAAAGTATCTCGCAGATTCCGGCAAGGCATTCGGCGGCTCCATCAAGGTTGCAAACTTCTTCCGCTATGAAAAGGGCGAAGGCCTGCAGAAGAGAGAAGAAGACTTTGCTGCTGAAATCGAAAAGATGGTCAACAACAAGTAATTCTTGTATTACAGAAACGGCACAGTGTAACAGCTGTGCCGTTTTTTTGTGCTCATTTCACAAAATCGGTATGTTTGATTTGTGCAAACAGAAGAAAAAAATAAGCGGCTTGTCATTTGTTGACGTGATGACGGAATTATGATATAATGGTAACAGGATAATCCACAGATAATTTGCAACAGGAGGGAAGAGGGATGAAGCGTCATGCTGTTTATGAAAGATTGGTTGTAATTTTGCTGATTCTGTGCGGTATGCTGCTTTCTTCCTGTTCCGGAGAACAGCCAAAGATACCGGTGATAACACAGCAAACGGTCACAGAATATTCCGCTGACACGGTAGATGCATCGGATATGACAGAATTGTCGGAAATGGAAGCGACGGAGGAAAGCACAGAAACCGTGCCATCCTTTGTTCCATATACACTGAAGCATACCGTAGTGGATATCACAACTGATTTGCCCGATGATATCGTAATGATTGCCGGATTGTATTCCGGCGATTATGAATTAAACTACACAAATACATATGTCAAAGATGGAAAATTATTTATTTACGGGCAGCAGAAAACGGAGAACGGTTATAAGAGATCTTTGTATTCATACGCAGATGGTGTGAGAATGGAGGAGCTTCCTGTGCCGTCGGTTCGCGGTGCATTGCCGGAATATGCGTATATACTGTCTGACGGATGTTTTGCGCTGATCTGGTGTGAGCGAAAAGATGGAGATACACTGTACTATTTCGGTATATCGGAGCCTGACGGTACTCCTCGTGCCGAAATCTGTCTTGACGAGGTTTATCCTGAATTTTGGACACACGGTGATTTCAAGATAAGCGAAATCGAAGATGGAGATGTTGTTCTGCTGCATCGTGGTGAATCAACATGCTTTTTCAGTGTATTGTTTCACAGGGAAACACAGACACTGGAAGCCGGACGGGTAGTATATCAGAAGTTAACCAATCGAAATAAGCATTTATCTTTCATGGACTATATCGGTAACATGAAATGGCTTCCTGTCGGGAGTGTCGGGGAATGTTCGATCCTGAATATGAAGACCGGAATTTATGAAGATAAAAAGTTCCGTGTGCCCGATGACAAGGATCATATGAATCTGATTGCCGATACACAGGGAAATCTCTATTTGTATGATATGCTTGGTATGTACGTGTATCGGGATAATCTTCCGCCGTCCAAAGTGGCAGATTGGATGGAGTGCGGCATAACGGCAGATTTATATTATCGGAATTTATGGGTGATAGATGAACATAGTTTTTATATCACGAAATCAAGGATTGAAAATTACCGTTATACCGATACCAAACTGTACTATATCCATACCGAAATGGTTCCCGACGAAAACCCCAAGCAGGTCATCGACTTTGACTATTACGGTGTGAACGACTGGGTCAGAGACGCCGTGCTTGCGTTCAACCGTGAGAGTGAGGAATACGAGATCAACCTCAATTATGTTGATGTAGTCAATATGGGACAGCAGGAGCGAGAGGCGCTGCTTGCCGACCGTATGGTGAACCAAGCGCGTCCGGATGTGCTGATGATCGACCCGCGTGTGACGCTGGATGACTATTATGACAAAAATGCCTTTCTCGATCTGACACCGTATATCGGCGATCAGATGCTCGGCTGTGTCACGGATGCGGTCAGATGGGGGGATGCGCTGTATTCTGTGCCGATGAATATGCAGATTTATACGTTTCTCTGTCTGCCGGAGGTAACAGAGGACTTTCTGACATGGGATGTCTTCATCGACAGTGTCAGGTCTCTTGACGGAAAGGAAGTGCTGTATTCCGACCCGCGCGCAGAGCAGTATCTGTATGCCAACGGCATCATGGACTTCTTTGACCCAGTGGCAGGGATGGCGGACTACGACAGTGACAAATTCCGTTCCGTCATGGAGCTGTTGGACGAGCTTTCGGAAACCTATCTCGATCAGACCGTCGGTTATCTGACAACCCATTCCGACGGAACCGGTGGATATACGAATCCGACGCTTCCCGCACGGCTGCGTGAGGGCGGACTGACCTATTTGAATATGTGGATAAACTCGCCGGAGCAGGTTATGATGGCGCGGCATCTGTACGGCGATACGGATTTTGTCTGGTGCGGCTATCCGTCGGATCACGGCGGCGGTGCGTATGTCAATCTTCTCGGTTATACGGCAGTGCTTGCCGATACGGATGCGCCGGAGGGCAGTATCGCATTTCTGCAATTTTTGCTGGATGCAGAGCGGCAGACCGAGGATACCCATCAGAATCTGCCTGTCACACGGGACGCCATCCGGCTGCTGTTTGAAAAGAACCGGTATTATTCGTATTCGGCAGACCGATATCACAATATCGGAAACTCCGCCGCACCGATGCGGGAGACATCGCTTTCGTTTGACACGACCCCGCCGATTGTACCGCTGTCGGCAGAGATCATTTCCGATGAGCCGCTGACATTTGAGCTTGACGAAAACGGCGATCCGACCGGATACTGCGTTGCACTGCCGCAGGCGGATATCGATGCATTCCTGTACTTCCTCGATCACTGCCATATGTCAGCGGGCAGCGACGATACTGTGGAAGCGATTGTTACCGAGGAGCTGTCCTATTGGCAGAATGGCGTGAAGTCGCTTACCGAGGTCACAAAAATCATCCAGTCCCGCGTCAGTATCTATCTTGCAGAGAGACAGTAAAGTATGCAGACCCCACCAACCACACAAAAATCATCCCGTACCGCGTGTGCGGGATGTGTTTTTTCGGATTCTTTTGAAAATTCCCAAAAAATTTACAGAAATCTGTTTACAAATCAAGGATTTCATAGTAAAAAATATAGTAGAATCCCGGACACGGACGATTGCGGTATCCGGATGTGAAATTTTATTTTGTGGAGGTATTTCCGTTATGAAACTGGATGTCAAAGATTATGAAAGAAAGATGCAGAAGAGAGAAGAAGACTTTGCTGCTGAAATCGAAAAGATGGTCAACAACAAGTAATTCTTGTATTACAGAAACGGCACAGTGTAACAGCTGTGCCGTTTTTTTGTGCTCATTTCACAAAATCGGTATGTTTGATTTGTGCAAACAGGAGAAAAAAATAAGCGGCTTGTCATTTGTTGACGTGAAAATGGTAATATGATATAATGATAACAGAAATAACAGCATAATATCTTAACTGAGGAAGAAAAAATGAGGAAATATCTTTTTGTACTTGTGCTTGTGATTCTGTTTTTGAACGGCTGTACACACGGAGAGAATGATTTGACGCATGATACGGATGCCTTGTCGTCTGATCGTGCGGTATTGGTGGACACCGCCGGTGCAGAACGGTATTACTGCTCCGAAAACAGGTTTGAGCTTTCTTTTCTCTCGATACCTGCGGATCATTATCTGATGATGGATACTGCATATCTGCATCCGTATGTTCATGTGTTCGGAGATGAGATTCATTTTCAGTACAGCAATCCCGAAACGAAGCGGGATGAAACATGGATATATGACCGCACAGGTGCGCATATCAAAACGGTGGTTCATCCGGCTCCGGTACAGGCATCGCTGTCTTATTTGCTGCCGAACGGTTCGTTTCTGCTGTTTTCGCCAAGTTTGGAGGATGGGATGACCGTTGTGCGTTTGTCGGATGAAACCGGAACGATCCAATCGGAGGTCAGCCTCGAAAACGCGGATAATATCGACTGTGCGGTGCAGGTATTGGAGGATGGCAGCTTTGCGGTACAGGTCGGCGGATGGTTTTATCATCTGGATTCCGATCTGACGGTTCTGGCAGCCGATTCCATCGGCGGATGGGTACAGCGGTTTCATGCGGTGCCCGGTTCCCCTGTCGTTGTGACATTGTTTGATTTTGCGACGCAGGGCGGGATACACCATGTCTATGACACCGAACGGGGGAAGCTGGTTCATGACGCTTCGTTATCGGCGGTGTCGGGAATTGATCGGTCCCATTCGATTTTATACGGTCCCGGATACGATCGGTATTATCATGACGGGGACGGTGTCTGGGGATATGATGCGGCATCGGATACAGCGGTGCTTCTGATGGCGCACGGCGATGCATTCTTATCAGCAGAAAACACGGATGTGATTCATGTTTTCGATGAGGAAACATACCTTGCATGGGTGACGGATCCGTTTATTGAAAAAAGAGATCTTGCCATACTGAAAAAAGCGCCGTCGGATTCTGGAAAACTGGAGATTCGTGTCGGTCTGATCGGTGGATTTGCGGATGTCGTTTCTAACAGTGCGGCACTGTTCAACCGCACGAATGCGGAATACCATGTAACGGTTCATAATTACGCTGAAGATCAGACTGATCTGACGCGCGATGAGGAGATACAGGCCTACCGCGAGGATGTACTTTCCGGAAACGCACCGGATGTCATGATTGTCCGTGATGCGTTTGCGAAAGAAATCCGCGATATTTCCCGCAAACAGGGATATCTTGACTTGTCGCCGTATTTCAAAGATCAGCTTCTGCCCTGTGTGCAAAGTGCTTTTGAAACGGCGGATGCGGGACTATATGCAATTCCCCTCCGTATTTCGGTCGATACGCTGGTGACTGCCGCACCGGATGCAGACGGTTCTGCGCTGACATTGGAGCGGCTGTTGGAGGAAGCAGAATCGCTTGCAGAGGGGGATGCTTTGTTTTCGATGAAGCCCAATCAGGAGCGGATGCTGTTGGAATGTGCGGTGGAAGCGTTCATTGACGACGATGCCGGAACATGCAGTTTTGACAGTGCGCTGTTCGGTGAATTTCTTGCGTTTTATGCAGCGCTTTCCTCGGTCAATGATACGGATCTGGGCTATTTTGCACCGTCGGGCATCGGCGGTATCGGCATTACCTCGGAAAAACTTACGGAAAATCTGACATCGGGGCGGCTGCGGTATCTGTGCCTGCCGCTGGACGGAATGGCTTCCATGGCAGCGGCACTGCGTGAACTGGACGGAATTGACATTTCATTCTGCGGTTATCCGTCTGACGGTACATCGATCGGTTATTTATCTTCGATGAATATGGATTTGATGATTTCCGCATCGTCACCCGTTCAGCGCGGGTCTATGGAATATCTGCGGTTTTTGCTGTCCGATCTGATTCAGAACAGTGCGGCTCTGGAGAATACCGGTCTGCCGCCGACGATGCAGGCGATGGAACAGGAGCTTGGAAAAACACAGCATTTGTTTGTCAATGAGGATACGTATCATACGTCGAGCATTGTCTCAAACGGTGCGGAAACCGTGATTCTGAGCCGCGCTTATGAACGGTCGTTTGCGCCGGATGATCCGAAGCTGGAAACATACATGAGCGGCAGAAATGTGTGGGGAGAGCCGTATTATACCTGTTATGCGTTTGTGCCGGATGTGACAGAACAGCTGCGAACCCTGTTTTTCAATACACCGATGCAGACCTATGCGGAAACGACAGTCATGGAGATTTTGTCAGAAGAACTCGATTCCTATCTCGGCGGTGTACGCACTCTGGAAGAAACCCAGAAAATCATCCAGTCCCGCGTCAGTCTCTGTTTGGCAGAGCGTCAATAACCCGAAAATCATCCCGTACCGCGTGTGCGGGATGTGTTTTTTCTGAAATCTTTTGAAAATTCCGAAAAAATTTACAGAAATCTGTTTACAAATCAAGGATTTCATAGTAAAATATATGGTAGAATCACGGATGCGCACGAACGTCGGCATCCGGATGTGAAATTTTAATTTGTGGAGGTATTTCCGTTATGAAACTGGATGTCAAAGATTATGAAAGAAAGATGCAGAAGAGCATTGATGCATATGAAAACGAACTGAAGTCAATCCGTGCTGGACGCGCAAACCCCGGTGTCCTCGATAAGATCACCGTCGATTACTACGGCTCTCCCACACAGATCACCGCTGTTGCGCAGGTCTCCGTTCCGGACGCAAGAACCATCACCATCACCCCGTGGGATAAGACCACGCTCAAGGCAATCGAAAAGGCAATTCAGGCATCCGATCTCGGCATCAATCCGCAGAACGACGGCTCTATGCTCCGCCTGTCCTTCCCGCCGCTGACTGAGGAACGCAGAAAGGAACTGGCAAAGGACATCTCCAAGAAGGGTGAAGCTGCCAAGGTTGCACTGCGCAACATCCGCCGCGATGCAAACGACAAGTGCAAGGAGCTGAAGAAGGCCGGCACGATGACCGAGGACGAACAGAAGGCCTCCGAAAAGGAAGTCCAGGATCTGACCGACAAGTACGTCAAGCAGCTTGACAAGGTCACGGAAGCCAAGACCAAGGAAATCATGGAAATCTGATAATTCGACCCGAAAACAGGGATGGCGGCGTGTCATCCTTGTTTCTCTGTCGGGAGAAATTTTTAACGAACTGGAAACGAACTGTAAACATTGGAGATTCTCATGGCTAACATACAAGTGGACGAACGGCTGCGGCACATTGCGTTTATCATGGACGGAAACGGCCGCTGGGCAAAAAAGCGCGGAATGCCGCGGGAATACGGTCATTCCGTCGGCGCCAAAACCTTTGAACGGGTGGTGCGCCACTGCGGTGACATTGGCATCCGTGTTGTGACGGTTTACGCTTTTTCCACCGAGAACTGGCGCCGTCCGCAGCATGAGGTGCAGGCGATTATGACGATCTTTGCGGAGTTTCTCGGACGCGCGCAGAAACAGGCAGAGGAATACAATATCCATACCGTGTTTCTCGGTGACAAGTCGATTTTTCCGCCGGAGATCCGTGCGCGCATGGAAGCGCTGGAGCGTGACACCGCGCATCATCCGCTGACGCTCAACATTGCCATCAATTACGGCGGACGCGATGAGATTGTTCATGCGGTCAATACGCTGATTGCGCAGGGCAAAACCGAGATCACCGAGGATGACATCACCGCGAATCTCTATACCGCACACTGCCCGCCGCCGGATCTCATTGTCCGCACGGGTTCGGAGATGCGGCTCTCGAATTTCCTGCTCTGGCAGGCGGCTTATGCGGAATTCTATTTCTGCGATACGCTGTGGCCGGATATGGACGACGCTGCCGTAGATGCCGCAGTGGAGGCATTTTACGCAAGAAAACGCCGGTTCGGCGGAGTATAAAGGACGGAGCATCAGATCATGTTAACACGAATTCTTACCGCGGTCGGCATTGCTGCTGTACTGGTTCCGACAGCATTTTTATCCGATACGGTTGTTTTTCCGATTGTCATTGCACTGCTTGCCGGTATGGGCTGTTTTGAGATGCTGCGCTGTATCGGACTGCATAAAAATCTGTTGATTACCATTCCCGCCGTCCTGCTCGGCATCGGTCTGCCGTTTGCGTCATTCTATCTTCCGCAGCAGGCGTTCATGCTGCTTTCCTCACTTTCGGCTGTGCTGATGTTTCTGCTGTTCACCGTCTCGCTGTTCTCGCACGGCAAGCTGCCGATTGAACAGGCGGGCATGGCGTTTATTGCACTGATTTATATTCTGTGGGGCTTTTGTCTGATGGTTCTGCTGCGCCGCATCAACAACGGTGCGTATCTGTACCTTTTGCCGTTCCTCGGCGCGTGGGTGTCCGACTCGTTTGCGTACTTTACCGGACGGCTCCTCGGACGGCACAAGCTCATTCCCGATGTCTCACCGAAGAAGACGGTGGAAGGTGCCATTGGCGGCATCGTCTTTGCGATGGCAGGCTTTGCGCTGTACGGCTGGATTGTTTCGCTGTTTGCCGATGTTTCGCCAAACTATCCCGCACTGATTCTGCTCGGACTGCCGGTATCGCTCGTTTCGATTGTCGGCGATCTGTTCATGAGTCTGGTCAAGCGCAGATACGACGTCAAGGACTACGGACGTTTGTTCCCCGGTCACGGCGGCGTGCTTGACCGCTTTGACTCGGTGCTGGCGACGGCTACGGTGCTGTATCTGCTGTGTGCAAATACGCCGTTTTTCGCACTTCTGTTCTGATCCTGTGAGGTAATTGATCCATGCTTGATACAAAGAAAAAATCCGATACCCTCGGTGCGCTTCCTGTGACAGTACTCGGCTCGACCGGTTCTGTCGGACGGCAGACCATGGATGTTGCCGCACTGCACGGACTGCGTGTTGAGGGCATTGCCGGTTCAAAAAATATCACACTGCTTGAGGAGCAGATCCGCCAGTTCCATCCGACATGGTGCGCGGTGGAGGATGAAGCCGCCGCCGGTCAGCTTGCCGTCGCCGTTGCCGACACCGATACGAAGGTTCTGCCCGGACGCGAGGGGGTTCTGTGGCTGGCATCTGCCGGTGAATCCGGGGTTGTGCTCAACTCCATCATCGGTACTGCGGGTCTGGCACCGACGCTGAATGCCATCCGCGCAGGCAAGCATGTTGCGCTTGCCAACAAGGAAACACTGGTGACTGCCGGTGAATTTGTCATGCGTGAGGCAAAGGAACACGGCGTTTCCGTTCTGCCTGTGGACAGCGAACACTGCGCCATCTTTCAGTGTCTGAACGGCGAACCGCGCGACCGTGTGACAAAGCTGCTTCTGACCTGCTCCGGCGGTGCGTTCCGCGGGAAAACACGTGCGGAGCTGGCTTCGGTAACGCGCAGAGAAGCGCTGGCACACCCGACCTGGAAGATGGGTGCGAAGATCACCGTCGACTGTGCATCGCTGATGAATAAGGGACTTGAGCTGATCGAGGCGGTACGTCTGTTTGATGTGGCGCCCGATGATGTGGAAATCGTCGTGCATCCGGAGAGCATCATTCACTCGATGGTGCAGTTCTGCGACAATGCAGTCATGGCACAGATGTCCGTTCCCGATATGCGCCTGTGCATCCAGTATGCGCTGACATATCCGGACCGGATGCCGTCGTGTCTGGAGCCGCTGGACTTCAAAAAGATCGGACGGCTGACCTTTGAGGCGCCCGATGAAGAAACATTTACACTTCTGCCGCTGGCACGCCGCTGTGTCAAGGCGGGCGGGGTGATGACGGCGGTACTCAACGGCGCGAACGAAGCTGCCGTTGCGGCGTTTCTGGATGACCGTCTCGGCTTTGTCGAGATGTTTGATCTGGTAGAATCTGTTGTGGACGATGCTGCGCAGATCGAAAATCCGACGCTATCTGACATGGAAGCGGCGGACCGTGCCGCAAGAGAAGCGGTACAGCGCCGCCTGACGCACGGATATCCTGATCCAATCGCTTAGAACGAAAGGAGTTTGCATGAATTTTCTGTTTATCCTGCTTGCCATTTTCATGTTCGGATTTCTGATCTTTATTCACGAATTCGGGCATTACACCGCCGCACGTTTCTTTCATGTGACAATCAACGAATTTGCCATCGGCATGGGACCGAAGCTGTTCTCCCGTGTCTCAGACAAAACCGGCATTCGTTACTCTCTGCGCGCACTGCCCATCGGCGGGTATGTCGCCATGGTCGGCGAGGACGAGGAATCCGATGATCCCGGTGCGCTGTGCGCAAAGCCGGTCTGGCAGCGGATCATCATCACCGCCGCCGGTGCGGCAATGAATCTGCTCATCGGTTTTCTTGTCATGACGATCCTTGTGTCCTTTTCCACGTTCGGCGGAACGGTGGTTGCCGACTTCTTTGAAGGTGCGACCTCTCCGTCCTACGGTCTTCAGGTGGAGGATCGCATTGTCAAAATCGACGATACGCGCGTCCATACGGCGACGGATCTTGTCTATACAATCATGCACGATGCACGCGGACCGGTGGATGTCACGGTTGTGCGCGATGGGGAAACCATCGTTCTGCCGGATGTACAGTTCCCGAATTTTTCCGAGGCGGGACACGTCTACGGCGACCGCGACTTCTATGTATATGCTGTGGAAAAAACACCGCTGTCCATTGCGCATCAGGCGTTCTGGCAGTCGGCGAATACTGTGCAGATGATCTGGGATTCGCTGTATGATCTGGTCTTCGGCGAGTATACGGTACAGGATCTGTCCGGTCCCGTCGGCGTGACGCAGGCGATCACGGAGGCGGCGGAACAGGGCTCGTATAACTTCGGCTTTATGTTTGTTTTCATTTCCGTCAATCTCGGCATTTTCAATCTGCTGCCGCTTCCGGCACTGGACGGCGGACGGCTGCTGTTTCAGTTCATTGAGCTGATCTTCCGGCGTCCCGTCAACCGCAGCATTGAGGGATATATCCATTTTGTCGGTATCATGCTTCTGATGCTGCTGATGGTATTTGTTACGTTCCAGGATATTTCGAGACTCATTCAGTCATAACAGAGGATTTACGATGAACAGTTACAGAAGAAAGACTTCACAGGTCCGCGTGGGCGGTGTGATGATCGGCGGCGATGCACCGATTGCCGTACAGTCGATGTGTTCCACCGATACACACGACGCCGCGGCGTGTCTGGCGCAGACCGAAGCGCTTGCGGCGGCGGGCTGTGATATTGTCCGTCTGGCGGCGCCCGATAAGGAATGCGCTGAGACCTTTTCCTATCTGAAGGAGCGCGGTGTAACGGTGCCGCTGGTTGCCGACATTCATTTTGACTATCGCATTGCACTGGAATGTGCGGCGGCAGGTGCGGATAAGATTCGCATCAACCCCGGCAACATCGGTGACGATGAACGTGTTCGCGCGGTTGTCAGGGCCTGCCGTGAAAAGCAGCTGCCCATCCGCATCGGTGTCAACTCCGGGTCACTGGAAAAGCACATTCTTGCAAAGTACGGTGCGCCGACGGCAGAGGCGCTGGCGGAAAGTGCGCTGTATCATGTGGCGCTGCTGGAAAAGTTTGATTTTACCGATATTGTCATTTCTATCAAGGCATCGACTGTGCGCGAGATGATTGCCGCCAACCGTGTGCTTGCGGAAAAATGCTCTTATCCGCTCCATCTCGGTGTGACCGAGGCGGGAACGGCACACATCGGCACGATCAAAAGCGCGGCAGGCATCGGTGCGCTGCTGTGCGACGGCATCGGTGATACCATCCGAGTCTCGCTGACCGACGATCCGGTGCGCGAGGTCATGGAAGCGCACAACATTCTGCGTGCGCTGGAGCTGGAGGAGACGGGCATCAATCTTGTTTCCTGTCCGACCTGCGGCAGAACGCAGATTCCGCTCATTGACATGGTCAATGAATTTGAAGCACGCCGCGGCGAAATTACGACAGATAAGAAGCTGCGCGTGGCGATGATGGGCTGTATTGTCAACGGTCCCGGCGAGGCAAGGGAAGCCGACATCGGCATTGCCGGCGGACGCGATGAAGCGGTGCTGTTCCGTCACGGTGAGATTGTAAAGAAAATTCCCGCACGGGATGCGGTCAGTGTCCTGATTGAGGAGATCAATTTACTGTAAAACAACGAGGTGACATCATGTCAGAGACGCCGAAGCGTACACTGCTTGATATATTCAATAAATACAAACCGGGTCCCGAGGCAATGGCGCTGCTGCTGTCTGCACGGGACTATCGCCTGCGCATCGACCGCGAGCAAAAGCTCGTGGAGGTGCGCGCCTCCTTTGATGCGCCGATTTCCAAGCGCGATCTGTACCGTGTGGAGGAGGAGATCCGGCTGGCGCACGACATCGGCGGTGTCCGGATTCTGCCGACATATCCGGCGCAGTATCTGACGGCGGACTATGTGCCGCAGCTGATTATGGAGCTGATGCGCGAGGGTGCGGTTTCCCGCGGATTTTTCGATGCATACCGCCTGCGGGAGCTGAACGGTCAGTCGCTGATTCTCGAAATCCCGTTCTCCGACGGCGGCATTGATCTGGTGGTCAGTGCCAAAACGCCGGAAATTCTGTCCGATATCATTGTCAGAGAGTTCGGTGTCCGGCTGCAGGTGGAGGTGCGCCGCCCCGAAGGATATGTAAACGATTATTCTGCGTTTGAGCGTGCGAATGCAGAATACATTGCCTCGCTTGCCAGGGAAGCCGAAGCACGTGCGGCACAGGCACAGGCGGCAAAAAAGCAGGCTGAGGCGGAAGAAGAAGCACTGCATCCGGTTCTGCCGATTGTCAATACGCTGGATACCCATGAGCTGATCTTTTCCCATCCGGAGGAGACGGTGTGGAACATCGGCAATATGTCCTTTGATACATCCTCTCCCGAATGCATCTTCGGCGAATCCTTTGTCATTGATTCGCCAATGCCGATCCGTCATATGGTACAGCAGAAGCGGAATGTGCAGGCGCTGGGACTGTTGTCTGGCGTGGAAAGCAAGGAAACCAGAAACGGCGACAAGACGATTATTACGCTGTTTCTGACCGACCAGGATTCCTCCTTTACGATGAAGCTGGTTCTGCCGGTCGATGAAGGCAAGACGCTGCTCAAAACGCTGACGGAAAAGAAAAAGAAGGTCAAGCGCGGTACGGCGGACGTGCTGTATTACAACATCGCCCTTGCCGTCCGCGGCAATCTGCGCACCGATAAATTCGACGGCGAGCTGTCGATGACGCCAAACGACATCATGAAAATCGGCTATTTCGATCGCCAGGACACCGCTCCTGTCAAGCGCGTGGAGCTGCACTGCCACACCAACATGTCTGCGCTCGATGCGGCCATTCCGCCCGATATTCTTGTCAAAACGGCACTGCGCTTCGGAATGCCTGCGGTTGCGGTGACGGACCACGGCAATGTGCAGTCGTTCCCGGAAATGATGCTGGCGGCGGAGAAGACCGATCTGAAGGTCATCTACGGCATGGAAGCGTACTTTGTCGACGATACGGCAAAGGCGCTGTTCGGAGCCGGTGACGGTCGGTTTGAAGACGAATCCATTGTCTTCGATATTGAAACAACCGGTTTGTCCAACCTCAAGGACAAGATCACGGAAATCGGTGCTGTCCGTATCAAAAACGGGGAAGTGCTGGATCGTTTCAATACCTTTGTGGATCCCGGATGTCCGATTCCGGAAGAAATCACCGCGCTCACCGGCATCACCGACGATATGGTGCGCGGTGCGCCGTCAGCGAAGGAAGCGCTGGAAGCGTTCTTTGCGTTCATCGGCGGCAAAGATAAGCTGCTGATTGCGCACAATGCCGGCTTTGATATCGGCTTTATCCGGCGGGCGGCACAGGAATCCGGTCTGCCGTTTGAAAACCCGTATCTCGACACGGTTTCGATGAGCCGGTATGTCAATCCCGATCTGAAAAAGCACAAGCTGAATCTGGTTGCCGAGTATTTCGGACTGGGCGACTTCAATCATCACCGTGCCTCCGATGACGCAGAAATGCTGGCGCGTATCTATTTCTGCATGACCGACAAAATTCACCGCGAGGGCGTCGAGACATACAATCAGATGCGGCAGGCAATGAGTGAAAAAGCCGATCCGCTGAAGCTGAAATCCTACCATCAGATCATTCTGGTCAAAAATCTGGTGGGTTTGAAAAATCTCTATAAACTGATTTCGTCCTCGTATCTGACCTATTACAAAAAACATCCGCGCATTCCGAAAACGCTTCTTGCCGAACACCGCGAGGGACTGATCATCGGTTCTGCGTGTGAGGCGGGCGAGCTGTTCCGCGCGATTCTTGAAAACAAGCCGGAGGCGGAAATCAAGGAAATCGCCGGGTTCTATGATTATCTGGAAATCCAGCCGCTGTGCAACAATGCGTTTCTGATTGCAGACGGTACGGTTGCCGATGAGGAAGGATTGAAAAACCTCAACCGCCGCATTGTTGCGCTCGGTGAAGAACTGAACATTCCCGTTGTCGCGACGTGTGACGCGCATTTTATGGAGCGGCATGACGAAATCGTCCGGAAAATTCTGATGGCATCGATGAAGTTCTCCGATGCCGACCGTGATGTCGGATTGTATTTCCGGACAACCGAGGAAATGCTTGCGGAGTTTGCCTACCTCGGCGAGGAAAAAGCATACGAGGTTGTTGTGGAAAACACCAATAAGATCGCGGACATGATCGAGAAGATCCGTCCGATTCCCGAGGGAACGTACACGCCGAACCTCGAGGGTGCGGAGGAGGAATTGCAGCGTCTGTGCTGGGAAAAGGCACGCGACTGGTATTCCGACGATCTGCCTGCGGTGGTTTCCGAGCGTCTGGAACGTGAGCTGACCTCGATCATCAAGCACGGCTTTGCGGTGCTGTACATGATCGCGCAGAAGCTGGTGGCGTATTCCAATTCGCTTGGGTATATGGTCGGTTCGCGCGGTTCGGTCGGCTCGTCGTTCGTTGCGTCGATGTCCGGCATTTCCGAGGTCAATCCGCTGCCGCCGCACTATCGCTGCAAGAAGTGCCGGCACTCCGAATTCATTCTCGACGGTTCTTATGGCTCCGGTTACGATCTGCCGCCGAAAAACTGTCCGAATTGCGGCATTGACATGATCCGTGACGGACACGATATCCCGTTTGAAACCTTCCTCGGCTTCTACGGCGACAAGTCTCCCGATATTGACTTAAACTTCTCCGGCGACGTACAGGGCAAGGTGCATAAGTACACCGCAGACCTGTTCGGCAAGGAAAACGTCTTCCGCGCCGGAACCACCGGTTCGCTTGCCTCGAAAACGGCATTCGGCTACATCGCAAAGTACTGTGACGAGCATCATCTGAAGCTGAACAAGGCCGAAATCGACCGTCTGATTAACTGCATGGTCGGCATCAAGCGCACAACCGGTCAGCATCCGGGCGGCATCATCGTTGTGCCGCGTGAATACGATGTTTACGATTTTACGCCGATTCAGCATCCGGCGGATTCGCCCGACTCCGAGATCATCACGACGCACTTCCAGTTTACGTATCTGCACGATACGATTTTGAAGCTCGATGAGCTGGGGCACGATATGCCGACCAAGCTGAAGATTCTGGAACGGTACACCGGGATTCCCGTTGATACCGTCGATACCTCTGACCGGGAGGTTTACGGACTGTTCACCTCCTGCAAGCCGCTCGGACTGAAGCCGGAGGACATCATGGGCTGTGAGCTGGGCACCTGGGGCATTCCCGAATTCGGTACACCGTTTGCGCAGGGCATGTTAAAGGAAGCAAAGCCGCAGAACTTCTCCGACCTTTTGCAGATATCAGGGCTTTCCCACGGTACGGATGTCTGGCTTGGCAATGCGCAGGAGCTGATCCGCGACGGCACCTGTACGATTTCCGAGGTTATCGGTACACGTGACTCGATTATGCTGTATCTGTCCTATCACGGCGTCGAAAAATCGATGGCGTTCAAGACGATGGAATCGGTCCGTAAGGGCAAGGGTCTGACGCCGGAAATGGAAGCGGCGATGAAGGAGCAGAACATTCCCGACTGGTACATCGCTTCCTGCAAGAAGATCAAGTACATGTTCCCCAAAGCCCATGCAGCGGCATATGTCATGCAGGCGATTCAGTTTGCGTGGTACAAGGTACACAGACCCCTGGAATTCTATGCGGCGTACTTTACCGCGGCACCCGACGGCTTTGACGGGGAAATCGTCATGCGCGGCCGGTCCGGCGTTGTTGCAAAGATCGGCGAGATCCGCGAAAAGGGTATGGAGGCGACGCAGAAGGAAACCGACGTTGAGGATGCGCTCAAGATTGTCATGGAAAGCATGGCGCGCGGGATCCGCTATCTGCCGCCGCATCTGTACAAATCCGATGCAAAGGCGTTTCTGCCGGAGGACGGTGCCATCCGTATGCCGTTTATTGCGATGTCCGGTCTGGGACTGACGGCGGCGGAGAAGATTGTACATGCAAGAGGCGACGGCGAATTTTATTCCAAATCGGAGCTTCAGGACCGCGCACAGCTGTCCCGTTCTGTCATGGAAATTCTCAGTACCAGCGGTGTGCTGGACGGCATGAGCGAAACCAACCAGCTGTCGCTGTTCTGAGGAAGGGCGGCAGAACCGCTGCCCGCACCGTCTGTTCATAGAACAAAATATGAGATCCGTGCACAAGAACCCTGCCGGAAGTGCTTCATTTCCGAAAAAGTTGAAAATTTTCGGGAAAATTTTGCGAAAACCCTTGATAAAATCAAGCGGAAATGGTATACTATATCATGCAATTTTATGTTCCGGAAAAACTGCCCGTCAAGGGGCATCGATTTTGGTATCCGGACAAAGGAATCTTATCATTTATACACAGAAAGGTAAAGAATACGTTATGAACAAGTCTCAGGTTATTGATGCCGTTGCACAGAAGACCGGTCTGAAGAAGAAGGAAGCAGAAGGTGTTGTCAACGCATTCCTCTCCACCATTGAAGATGCACTCGCAAACGGTGAAAAGGTACAGCTCGTCGGTTTTGGTACATTTGAAACCAAGCAGCGTGCAGCACGGATCGGCAGAAACCCCGCTACCAAGGAATCCATTGAAATCCCCGCTTCCAAGCATCCGGCTTTCACGGCAGGCAAGGCACTCAAGGAAACCGTCAATAAGTAATTGGTATACATGCAGACCGCACCTGTGCAATGACCCCCGGGTGCGGTCGTATTTGTATCTGCGGGTGTCTGACAGAACCCGGTTCGATGTATTCAGGAAAGGAGTTTGTCCATGAGACTCGATAAATATCTGAAGGTGTCGCGCATCATCAAGCGCAGAACGGTCGCAAACGATGCCTGCGACGCAGACCATGTCACCGTCAACGGACGGCGTGCCAAAGCATCCTATGATGTCAAGGAAGGGGATGTTCTGGAAATCACCTTCGGTGAGAAAACCCTGCGCGTGCGTGTGGTCGATGTCAAGGAGCATGTCGGCAAAGCGGAAGCGTCCTCCATGTATGAGGTTTTGGAGGGCTGACGGATAACCGGTCATAATCGGCAGCTGTGCCGCATAGAATCAACCGAACGAATGGATGGTGTCTCAGCCATCGGATGACGGGAGGGCAGATTCTATGGGAGAAACGGAACAGAACCGCCAGACACGGCATACGGTTGCTCTGGAGGACAGAACGCATCTGCGTATCTGCGGTGTACTGGATGTTGATAATTACGATGAACATACGGTATGTGCCAGAACCTCACGCGGGATTCTGACGGTGGAGGGAGAAGGTCTGCATGTCAGACACCTTGCACTGGAATCCGGGGAGCTGGTACTGGAAGGAACGGTCAGCGCACTGTTGTATACCGATGATGCCAAGGCGCAGACGGGCGGCTTTTTTGCACGTCTTCTGCGATGATGACGGCGGTGGTGGGTGCCTATGACATTGCGACGGAACATGCCATTCTGGCGGAGGCAAGTGATGCCGGCGCGTGGAGTGCGGTTCCACAAGCACTGCTCTTCGGCGTTTTCCTCGGTGCGGTGTACAGTTTGTTCCGCATTCCGGCAGCGATGCTCGGGGTGTGTGAGGACGGTATGCATCCGGACAACCGAATGGGAAAATGGATGCTGCGTCTGCGGCAGTGCCGATGCCGGTCTGTCCGGAATGGGCAGACAAAGGCGGCAGACCGGCATGACACGGGGCGATCCTCCCATCCGGTTCCCGCACAGGTGATGCAGTGCATTCTTGATCTTCTGTATTTTCTTGTGTGCGGTGTGCTGGGCGCGGTCTTTCTGTACTGGCGCAATGACGGCATTCTGCGATGGTACCTTGTGCTGGCAGGGAGCATTGGCTTTTTTGCATACAGCCGGACGGTGGGTGTGCTTGTGATGCGGACCATGGCGTTGGTGCTGGCGCTTGTACACGCGGCGCTCTGTACGCTTTGGAATCTGACGCTGTATTACCTGCTGCGGCTGGGATATCTTGCGGGAGCAGCACTGATTCATCGGATTGCCGGCGGCATCCGACAGCTTGCCGCCCGATTTCACCGGAAGAACAAAACGCAAACGGAACAACAAAAAAGGAACAGAACATTATGGCAAAGAAACAGAAACAGCCAAAGAAAAAAACCAGTTTCTTCACGAAGGTCGCATTGTTCGTCTTCGTCGGATTCTGTGCCATCACCATCTTTCAGCTCTATGGTCAGATCACGGAATACAAGGAAGAAATTGCCGTAACCGAAGAACAGATTGCGTATTATCAGGCGCAGATCGAAGCGCTCAACCGGGAGCTTGCCACGCCGATTGATTATACGTACATCCGGAAAATTGCAAAAAGCAAATTGAATTTCAGTATGCCGGACGATATCATTTTTTACAATGATCTGTCCAACTAAAGGAGTCTGATGGCAATCGAAATCGGAACATGCTGTGTTTGTCAGGTCACGCGCATTGCCGCATACGGCGCATTTGTTTCACTGGAAACGGACGGATGCGCGGTCAGCGGGATGATTCACATCTCCGAGGTGTCCGCAGGATATGTGAAGGACATTGCGGATGTCCTCTCGGTTGGTGACACATGCACGGCAAAGATTCTGTCCGTCGATGAACGCGGCAGAATCGCCCTCTCCCGCAGACAGGCAATGTCAGAGGAGGCACAGGCAGCCGAACGCGCGGCCTTGTCCGGGACACGGTACCGGGGCGGTACTGTACGGGGTGAGCATAAAACGACGTTGGATTGCAGACATATGCCGGCGGGAACACAGTCCCCGGCGCACACCGCCGACGGAGATTTTGAGGAAATGCTGCGCCGGTTCAGAGTGGCGAGTGAGGAGCGGCTCGGCGCTTTGCGCGGGTCGGCTGAGCGGGGACGCGGACACAGAAAACGAGGATATTGAAAATGATGCGGATGCCGATGGACGTCTATCCGCTGAACGGATAAAACGATGAATGAACTAAGAAAAGAATGGAAGATCATCTTTGCGACGCTTGCTGCGGTGACGGCGCTGTCTATTTTACTGGCAGCCGGTTTTGCGGCGCTGTATCTGTCGGGCAGAGATACGCATCCGACAGGCGCTGATCCGGTGCTGCCGTCCGGTGAAACGGAGCAGACCGACGATGCGCAGACCGAGGCTGTGACATACGATACCTCGGAGCTTGCGGATCTGCGGCGCGAAAATGCCTATCTGGAACAGCAGGCGGATGCACTCCGCAATGAGCTGAATGATCTGAAGCAGGCGATGACGGAGGCAGAAACAGAGCGTCTGCCGGAGGCGCCGATTGACCTCGACAGCCTGTTCAATCCGGGCGATCTGACGCCGGCAGATCCGGAATCGCTGAACTATACCTTTGATCTGAACGAACAGCTTGCGGTGATTGACGCGCTGGAGCAAAGCATGGAGCATTCTCCGTACATTGTCAATCCGGAGGGAGAGCTGATGCTGCTGGAGGACGTGGAATTCGATGAGGATACCGAGATTCTGTACCGGGCGCAGGCCAATTCTCCGCTGGACGAAAACGGCGCGGCGCTGGAAAAGGAAATTGATTATGAAGCGATGGGATACAAATTCCCGGTGATTGCCGTTTCCTACCGGGATATGGAGCGCGGGACGGCGTATTCCTATCACGGCGACACTGTTTTCTTTTCCGCAAGTCTGATCAAGGCGCCGTATATTTACACGCTGCTGCATCAGATTGCGCAGTACAATGAAATCAAAGCGGCAAATCCGACCAACGATCCTGCGAAAGGAAAGACACTGACGCAGGAAATCTGGGACAAATACGATCTTGGGCGCAAGATTACCGTGACGGAATCGATGGTGGAGAAAGGCTCCGGAAAAATCAAGGATATGGATTTGTCCGGTGCGGGCAAGGAATTTACCGTGCTTGAGCTGATCGAATATGCGATCAAGGTTTCCGACAACACCGCATTCCGGATTCTGCGCAATGAATTCGGATACGATTATTTCTGGACGGTATCGAGACAGCTCGGTGTGAAGTCGGTCTTTACCTCCTTCAACAATATGACCGCAGACGAGGCGTGCCTCTATCTTGCCGCGATTTACGATTTTGCAAAGGAATATCCGACCGAGGGCGGTGTTCTGATCAATCTGATGAAGAGCGCCAATCATCAGGTCCTGATAACGCAGGCGGTTTCCAATCCGTATGCTGTTGCGCACAAATACGGATGGGATGCCGATTCGTATCACGATATGGCGCTGGTATACGGCGATGCACCGTTTGCTGTCTGTGTGATGACCAATTTTGACTTCTCAGTCAACGACGATGATCTGAACGAATACATCCGCTCGCTTGTCTCTGAGATTGAAAAACTGCACAAAACCTTCTATGATGCCATAGAAGATCAGAAGAAAAATTTCTGACCAAACGTGCCGCACTGCATATACTGTAGTGCGGCGTTTTTTTTGCCGTAAATAATTCTGTTCTTTCTGAGAGTGGCGTATGACAAGGATTCGGATTGCCATCGGCTCCGTCACCTACGGGGAAAAGGGCATGGCTGTTCTGCGAGCAAACGGTGTACCGGTAAAACTGGTGCGGCTGGATCCGCGTGTGTCCCGCGGCGGCTGTGCCTTTGCGCTGGAAATTGTCGGCGGCGGTTATACTGTTCCCGCGGTCCGGCAGATTCTGCAAAAATCGCATGTCCGCTATACCGAAATCCTGACGGATGAGCTGCCGATGTTGTAGGAATGATCGGGGGTTGCTGCGTGTTTTTCACTTGCAGCAGCCCCGTTTGGAACGAGGATGGAGGTATTCGGTTTGGAATTGGTTTATCTGGATCACGCGGCGACGAGCTGGCCGAAGCCCCGCGCTGTCGGTGCGGCGATGCTGCGTGCCATGACGGAAGCGGGCGGAAATCCGGGTCGTGCCGGACATATGCTGGCCATGCGCGCATCATCGCTGGTTTACGGTGCAAGGTGTACGGCGGCGGAATTCTTCGGCTCCGATGCACCGGAAAATGTGCTGTTTTATCCGAATGCGACATATGCCGTCAATGCGGTTCTGCACGGACTTGCGCTGGGGGGAAAGCGGGTCTTGATTTCCGAGCTGGAACACAACGCCGTCATTCGCCCGCTGTACTGCTTGCAGCAGTCTGCCGGGGTGGCAGTGGATGTGTACCCGGTGTTCGGCGGCGGCGATGGGATGCTGTCGGATGAGGAGATCGTTTCCGGGATCCGTGCGCGTCTGACGCGGGATACGGCACTGGTCTGCGCATGTCATGCATCGAATGTCTGCGGTGCGGTACTTCCGATCCGCGGAATCGGTGCGCTGTGCCGTGCGGCGCGTATTCCGTTTCTGGTCGATGCATCACAGAGCGCCGGTGTTTATGACATTGACATGTCGCGGGATGGCATCGATTATCTGTGTACGGCAGGACACAAGGCATTGCTCGGTCCGCAGGGAAGCGGTCTTCTGCTGATCGGAGAACAGGCACAGATTCCTGCTGCCGGGATTCAGGGCGGAAACGGCGTGGCATCGCTGTCACCGGAAATGCCGGATTTTCTGCCGGAGGCGCTGGAGGCAGGAACGCTGTCCGTACCTGCCATTGCCGGACTGCGCGCGGGCATCGATGATATCGGACGGGTCGGCATCGGTGAAATCCGGGAGAATTGCCACATGCTGTATCGCCGACTGCTGGAAATGCTGGACGGTCTGCCCGGTGTGACGGTTTATCGAGGCGGCATTGCGCGGGGGTGCGTGCTGTCATTCAATGTCCGGAACATGCCGTGTACCCGGTGTGCCGAGCTGCTTGCGGCGGAGGGCATTTGCGTCCGTGCGGGCTTTCACTGTACACCGCTTCCGCACCGCGCATTCGGAACGAGCGAAGAAGGAACGGTGCGTGTCAGTGTCGGATGGGGATCGGCGGTGCGCGATACCGAGCGGTTCTACCGTGCAATGCAGGGCATCTGCCGGGATGTGCGGTGAGACTATGGCAGCTCCTTTCTGCGGCGGATGAACAGCGATGCCAGAGCCGGACCGTCGAAGGGAATGAGCGGATAGAAATACCGCTGTTTGTCCTCCGGTGTCGGTGCGGTGATCAGCAGAATGACCAGCAGAGCGGTTCCGAGCAGAATGCCCCACCAGCCGCAGAGGGCAGTCAGACAGAGCATGGCGATGCGGACGTATTTGAAGGCGTAGCCCAGCTCATAATTGTGCTGGGTGAAATGTGTGATGGAGACGATTGCCATATACAGAATGGTTTCGGGCATGAACCATCCGACCTCGATTGCAAACTCGCCGAGAATCAGACCGCCGATGACGGAGAGGGAATTGGACAGTGCATTCGGTGTGTTCATGGAAGCGAGCTTCAGCATATCGACGGCGACCTCGATCAGCAGAAACTGAACGAGGATGGGGACGCGCGCCTCCTCTGTCTGTGACAGGAACGACAGCCAGCCCGGCAGCGGCGGTGTATCTGTGACAATGGCATACCACAGCGGTGTCAGATACAGCGAGAGCAGGTAACTGAGCAGGCGCACGATCCGCAGATACGTGGCGGTAAGGGGTGCCAGATAAAAATCGTTGGTTTCCTGCAAAAAGGAAAAGACCGAGACCGGCAGAATCATGGCCTGCGGTGCGCCGTCGACCAGAACAAGGATACTGCCCTCGCACAGCGACGCGGCGGCGGCATCGGGACGTTCGGTGTAACGGAAGCGCGGAAACGGATTCCAGACGCGCCGTTTGACAAGGCATTCTGCCAGACTCTGCGTTCCCATGCACAGATTGTCGGTATGGATTTCCGACAGCTTTTTTTCCAGATACGAGAGATACGCTTCATCTGCTCGTCCGCGCAGATAACACAGCACAACATTGGTCCGGGATGCGGATCCGACGGGAATATTCTTCATAACAAGCGACGGTGTCGGCAGCTGGCGTCGGATCATGGCACAGTTGCGCGGCAGAACCTCGACAAAGCCGACATGGGCACCGCGCAGAACCTTGTCGTGTTCCGGCTCCTCGAGACTGCGGGAGGGGATGTTTCTTGCTTTGATCAGAAGCCCGCGAGACGGATAGGCGGAATGCAGAAGCAGCAGACATCCGGTCATGCATCCGGCATGAAGGATACACGGGTCATCGGAAATCTCCGTTTCGGCATAGGAAATGGATTGGGCGCAGAAGGCTTCGGCGGTTTCTTTGGGCGCGGTGTCGGTGCTGTCCTTGCAGAAGGCGAGAACACGTTCGGTCACAGCGGTATCGCACAGCGCCTCGGCATAGTACAGAACGGCAGGCCGGCCGCCGACGGTCAGCTCACGCCGGACAATCCCGAAATTGTCGGGATAGGAAAACAGGGCATCGAGTGCTTCCTTTGATTGGGCATAGGTATCGGGCAGATGTGTGGGCGGCATAGCGGAATTCCTTTCGTTTTTTATCAGTTAATCGATTGCAAAATTGCATTTTGCAATCGGTTTCCTCGGTCTGACGCAAAGACCGCGAAGTTGCACAGCAACTTCTGAAGAAATGCACAGCATTTCTTCGGGTGGCATCCCTTTGGTCGCTTTGAAGGAGTCTTTTTGGGCGGGAAACCCGCCCAAGCGACGCAATTTGTTTATATATCGCCCTTTGGGCGATGAAGGTAGGCAATTTTGCAATTGCCTATTTTTTATCAGTATCTGCGGCTGTCCGGTGATCTATGAGCGGAAAAAATTTCATGATTGACAGATGATGGAAGCTGTGATATAATGTGTATAAATACAAAAACGAAAAGGATGGATGATTTATGAAATTAACCAAACGTGCTCTTGCATGGGTTTTGCTTCTGGCAGCAGCGGCGGCGACTGCATCGTGCGGCGGCGGTGATACAACTGCCGATACCACGGCGGCTGTGACCGAAAAGACGGCGGAGACGGTGGTGGATGACAACCGCGTCAACGATGCTCTTCCGGAAATGGATTATGAGGGCGACAGCGTGACGATTCTGTACCGTGAGGAGGTCGCGTACGAGTTTGATACCGAGCAGACGGGCGAACCTGTGGACGATGCTGTTTATGACCGCAACCGTGCCATCAGCGAACGTTTCAATCTGACACTCGATTATATGGGACGCCCCGGACTGTGGGCAACCCAGGCAGAATATAAGGGTCTGATTACCAATACCGTGCTTGCCGGCGACAGCACCTTTGATATCATCACCGGACAGTCGAATATCGTTCTTCCTTTGGCAACGGAGAACATTTATCTTGATCTGGCTGATGCAAAATACATCGATTATTCCAAGCCGTACTGGAAGGACGGTTATCATGACAATGCCACCATCAACGGACATCTGTATTCCGTATCGGGTGACTATGCACTGACAACACTGACGGAAACCAATGTCATTTTGTTCCATGCGGGACTGTTCAACGACTATGATATCGAATATCCGTATCAGCTTGTCCGCGACGGAAAATGGACGCTGGATGCATTCCTTGGGCTGGTCGAATCCTTCTCTGCCGATCTCAACGGCGACAGTGTGATCGACGAAAATGACTTGCGCGGCTTTACGGCCTACGGCAACTCCATCAACCCGCTGACCTATTCCACGCAGACCGCGATCATGGCAAAGCAGGACGACGGTACTTACATCATTGATTTCCCCAAGGAACGGCATATTGAGGTTTATGACAAGGTCTGGGAGCTGATTCGCAGTCCGTACTTCCTTGACCGCGAAAAGGCACCGGAGGGCTTTGCGCACAGTGACAATGCCGTTGTCTATGAGCTGGAGGTCGGTCGTTCCGCGATGGTCGGCGTTGTCCTCAAGGGTGTCGAATGGCTGCGTGATATGGAAGAAGATTTCGGTATTCTTCCGTATCCGAAGTACGATGAGGCACAGAAGGACTATGTCTGCTCGATTCTGCGCCGCTTTACCGTAGCATCGGTTCCGATCACGGCGGCAGACCCCGATCAGTCGTCGCTCGTTCTGGAAGCGTTGTCCTGCATTGGCTACAACGAAATCATCCCGACTTATTTTAACGTCGCGCTCAAGGACAAGTATACCCGTGACAGCGATACCGCAGAAATGCTTGACATCATTCAGCAGGCGGCATATTTTGACTTTGCGGATGCATTCTACGGCAATCTGTCCGGCGTTTCCGACTATCTCACAAGCTATGCATATTACAACAATAATGCAAAAGGTCTTGCGAGCCATTTCGCAAAGCAGGAAAAGACCATTCAGAAAGATCTCGATGCGCTTTATGAAGCATACGAGGATTGATCCAACAGCATACATTCCCGTGGGGACTGCAGATGACGGCATCTGCGGTCTCCGCTTTTTTGTTCTGTGCGGTCTGCGGTCCGTGCGGTGACTGTCCTGTCGGAAGCTGTCGGAAAACAGAAATTTCGGAATAAAAAACTTTGGAAAAATTTCTCGGATGGTACTTGACAATCAAGAGAGTTTGTGCTATAATATTATACTGCATTATACTGGCGTATTATGCTTTTTGAGAAAGAACACAAATTTTTGCATTCTGCTCAAAATCTCTTTATTGCACATCCGATTCCGTTTTTGCTGTGTGGAAATTGTACTGATTTTACAAATATTCCTCGCAATCCGGCGGAACAATTTTTTAGAATGGAGTGATTGTGTCTATGGTCAAACCCCGACAGCTTGGCAAGAATGTCCGCATGAGTTTCCAGAAGATCTACGAAGCGCTCGAAATGCCGAACCTTATCGAGGTTCAGAAGAAGTCTTATCAGAACTTTATTGATGAAGGTCTGATGGAGGTTCTGCGCGACGTATCTCCGATTACGGACTATTCGGGCAACCTGATCATCGAATTCGTCGATTTTTCGATCGATCCGACACCGAAGTATCCGGTGGAGGAATGTAAGGAACGCGATGTCAACTTCGCTGCTCCTCTGCGTGTCAAGGTCCGACTGACCAACCGTCTGACCGGTGAGGTCAAGGAACAGGAAATCTTTATGGGCGATTTCCCGTTAATGACCGAAAACGGTACCTTTATCATCAATGGTGCGGAACGTGTCATTGTTTCGCAGATCGTTCGTTCCCCCGGTGTCTATTTCGATACCATGCTCGATAAGACCGGCAAGCGCATCTACACGGCACAGATCATTCCGTACCGCGGCGCATGGCTGGAATACGAAACGGACGCAAATGACATTTTGTTTGTCCGTATCGATAAGAACAGAAAGATTCCCGCAACGGTTCTCATCCGTGCACTCGGCATTGAAACCGCGGCTGAAATCAAGACCTACTTCGGCGATATCCCGCTGCTCGATTCCACCCTCGAAAAGGACGGTATGCAGGCACTGGCGGATACCAACGGTACGACTGCCGGCGACGAAGCACTGAAGGAAATTTACAAGAAGCTGCGTCCGGGTGAACCGCCGCTGGTCGAATCCGCACAGCTGCTCATCAATAACCTGTTCTTTGATCCCAAGCGTTACGACCTCGCAGCAGTTGGTCGTTACAAGTTCAACAAGAAGCTCGCCATCGGCAAGAGACTGATCGGTCAGACGCTGTCCCGTTCCGTCATCAGCCCGATCACCGGCGAAATTCTGTATGATGTGGATACCGAGGTTACCGAGGAGATCGGTCTCGCCATCGAAAATGCAGGTGTAAACGAAGTTTACGTCCGCATTGAAGGCGAAAAC
>SVRM01000107.1 GCA_015064785.1 Oscillospiraceae bacterium | reverse complement strand
GTGCACGGATGGAGAGGGAAACCTTCTGGTTTTCGTCATCGATACCGACGATCTTGACATCAACTTCCTGACCCTTTTCGAGGACGTCAGCGGGGTTGTTGATGCGCTTGTTTGCGATCTGGGAGATATGGATCAGACCGTCAACACCGGGGATGATTTCGGCGAATGCACCGAAGGGAAGCATGTTGACAATCTTAACGGTTGCAACATCGTCTACCTGGTACTTATCGGTGAAGATCTTCCAGGGGTTCATAGCGTCGGTCTTGTAGCCGAGAGAGATGCGCTTTGCTTCAGCGTCGAAGTCCTTGACGTAAACGTGGATGGTTTCGCCGATGGAAACGACTTCAGAGGGATGCTTGATGCGGCCCCATGCGAGCTCAGAGGTGTGAACCATACCGTCAACGCCGCCGAGGTCAACGAATGCACCGTAGGGCATGAAGGACTTGACAACACCGTCGAATTCCTTGCCTGCTTCCATTTCTGCCCAGAAAGCAGCTTCGCGTTCCTTGCGTTCTGCGCGCAGGACTTCACGGATGGATGCAACAGCACGTCTTCTCTGTTCGTTGATGTCGATGATCTTGACGTTCTGGATGGTGCCCTGCAGTTCCTTCAGGTCTGCTTCTCTGGGAAGACCGGTGTGGGATGCGGGAACGAAAACGCGAAGACCCTTGATGAGGACGATAACGCCCTTTTCGAGGCAGTCAACAACCTTACCCTGGAGAACGGTACCGTCTGCGTGAGCAGCAACGATTTCGTTCCAGTTGTTTGCATTGTCAACCTTCTTCTTGGACAGGGTAGCAACACCGTCGATGTCGCTGACGCGGACAGCGATTGCTTCGATTTCATCGCCGACCTTGAACATGTTTGCAACATCAGCGGTGGGATCATCGGTAACATCGTTGAAGGACAGAATACCTGTTACCTTGGAACCGATGTCAACATGAATCTCGTTCGCAGAGATCGATGTAACAACACCCTTGACCACGTCTCCTGTATTTAAAGTTTTGAAAGATTCGTCCAGCATTTGCGCGAAGTTTTCTTCCATGATTTCGATTTCGCTCATAAGTTTTTTTACCTCCTGTATTATACTGTCGGGTGTGGACGCACCCGCAGTGATGCCTGCACACATGTGCGGCCGTAACAGATGCCGTGGAACGTCGGTAGGGCTTTCGACGAAGTAGGTCTGTGCACAGCGCTGACGGCAGATGTCATACAGCTTCTGTGTATTGGAGCTTCCTCTGCCGCCGATGACGAGCATGATATCTGCTTCACCGGCAATGCGATCCGTTTCAGTCTGACGGTTTTCTGTAACATTACATATTGTATCAAAAATTTTTGCGTTTGTATATAGTTTTTCAATAAATTTTTGAGAAATTTTACATTCTGCTAACTTTTGGGTCGTTTGTGAGACATAAATGACCCGTTTTTTGAGGAATTTTAGTGCCTCTTCTGTAGAACACCACGCTTCCGTTTCTGCTGCCGTTTCAAAAATTTTCGTTTCGCAGCGGAAGCGGGAGTCAATGCCCTTGACCTCGGGATGGTCCGGATCGCCGAAAATGATGCCCAGCGCTTCTCCCGGACGGTCGGCATATGGGGCGGATTCCTCCTCTGCGATGCGGTGGATGTTCTTGACAAACGGGCAGGTGCAGTCGACTACGCGCAGATTCGGATAGCGGGTGCCGAGATCGGCAAGGGTGTTCTCGACCTCCAGCGTCATGCCGTGTGCGCGGATAACGATGATGACCTGCTGCCCGGGATGGCTGTCCAAAAGCTGCGGGATCTGTTCGTCTGTGACGGAGACAACGCCGCGCGAGGCAAGCTCGCCTGTGACAATCGGGTTATGAATCAGCTCGCCGAGCGTGACGATGACGGCATCGGGGGATTCATCCAGCAGCCGGTAAACCGTATCGACGGCACGGCGGACACCGGGACAGAATCCGGAGTGCTTTGCCTCAATGATTTTCATGCGTGTTCACTCCGATATGTCTCCGACAGCGTGCAGATGCGGTCAAAGATCAGGTCGGTGGCGCGCTTGTAGCTTTCCGAATTTCCTTCCTCCAGCCCAAGTTCGGCAAACGGAATGCGCTTACCGACGAGGATGACGGTCTTTTTGAAAGGACGCAGGTAGCGGGTTTTCGTTTCGACAGCAACCGGCAGTACGTCACATCCGGAGCGGAATGCGATCATGCCGGCGCCGTACCGGACTTCTGTTGTGCGCGGGTCAACACCCGGCTGACGGTGTCCTTGCGGGAAGATGCCGACGGAGCGGCAGTCTTTGAGCTGGGCGATGGTGCGCTTGATGGCACCGACGTCGCCTGTCGCGCGGTTGACAGGATATGCACCGAGGGCGCGGATCAGCTGTGCAAGTCCGGGAATCCGGAACAGCGATTCCTTTGCCATCCAGTTGATTTTGATGCGGATGGCGGCAACGATGACAACGGGGTCGAGATTGCCGATGTGGTTGGAGCAGAGCATAAAGCCCGGCACCTGTGTCCGTTCGGTATCCTCGGGAATGTTTTCCCGTCCGACCAGTTCAATACGGAAAATGGCACAGACAGCTCCTGCCAGCGTTTTGATGATGTTATCGTAAAATCCCATATCGCATCCTCAGATCAGATTTCTTTCTGTCAGCAGTCCGCGGATGGCGGCAACCGTACCTGCGATGTCGAGCGCGGAGTTGTCCAGCATCACAGCGTCATCGGCGGGAATTGCCGGGGAGACGGCGCGGGTTCTGTCCTGCTCATCACGCGCATTGATTTCTGCGAGAATGGTCTGATAATCGACCTGCTGGCCCTTTTCCAAAAGCTCCTTTGTACGGCGGTCTGCACGTGCTTCGGGGGATGCAAACAAAAACACCTTCAGCTGTGCGTCGGGAAGGACGACGGTACCGATGTCACGTCCGTCCATGATGACATTGTGCGATGCCGCCATTTCACGCTGCAATGTCAGCAGACGGGCACGGACAGCGGGAATTTTGGACACAGTGGAGGCATACAGCGAGATCTCGTTTTCACGGATTGCCGCAGATACATTCACACCGTTCAGAAGCACAAGCTGGGAGCCGTCCTCTGCGTAATCGAGCGCGACGGAAATGTGTTCCAATGCTGCGATGACCGCGTCGGTGTCATCCTTTGCGATGCCGTGGTTACGGACATACAGACCGATGGCACGGTACATGGCGCCGGTATCGACATAGACAAAATGCAGTTCCTTTGCGAGGGCTTTGGCTACGGTGCTCTTACCGGCACCGGAGGGACCGTCGATGGCAATGTTGATCATGATATCGGGTTCCTTTCTTGAAATTCGTTTGGATTACGGTTCTGAAAAGAGGGAGAGCAGGGGAACGTCTCCCGCATCGGTCGGGACAAGGGTGGATGCATCAATGCTCCAATCCCCGTGCAGGGAACGCCACGATCCGTCGTCCTTTGTATCGGTTTGCAGGAAAATACCGTTATCAGCACCGAGGGGAAGATAGATCGGATTTTCGGGATCGAAGGATGTCGGTTCCGAGAAGAGGATCAGATAGGTCTGTCCTTCTTCGAGCTTGTCCGGATGGCTGTCGGAAACAGTCAGAATCGCATCATCTGTCTCGCCGCCGCGCATACGCATACGGACGGTATCCCCGACAGCACCTTCATCGGGGTTGGTGGTACGGAGAATCCGCAGGGTGAAGTCGGTGGAAATCTGCTGTGACTCCCACCAATTCTCGGCGGAGGGGTGTTTTTTCTCTACGGTGCAGATGGCAGCAAACGCGGCATTGCAGTAGGCATCCTCTACCGTACCGATGGAGCGGTTGATGTTCATGTGTCGGACTTGTTTTGTTGTACCGTTGGTTGTGTCGGCAGTGGAGGGAAACAGGGAATGAAATATAAGTCCTGCGGTAATGACGACCGCCAGACAAAGCGGGGCAATCAGGTACCTTTTTCTCATACGGCGTTCTCCTTTCTGTACAGACAGTGCGGGAAATCAGTCTGACTCTGCTGCGGCATGAGCGGCAGCCATCGCCGTGGAAAAGGCAATCTGCAGATTGAAGCCGCCGGTGTATGCATCAACGTCGATGACCTCGCCTGCAAAGTAGAGTCCGCCGATCTTTTTGGATTCCATCGTTTTCGGTGACAGCTCCTTGACGGAAACGCCGCCAGAGGTGATGATCGCCTCGTCAATCGGACGGAAGCCTTTTGTGTGCAGCTCAAAATTTTTCAGAGAAGATAAAAGGGCTTTTCGCTGTTCCTTTGTGATGCTGTTGCACTTTTCGTCCGGGGAGATGCTCGCCATGCGTGTGATGACCGGAATCATCTTTGCCGGAACGAGTGCGCCGATCACGTTGGAGAAATTCTTGTTGATCGCGGCGGAGAAATCGCGCAGGATGCGTGCATCCAGTGCTTTTTCATCAAGCGCCGGCTTGAGATCAAGGTGCAGGACATAGCGTTCGATCTTTGTTCTGTCCAGATGTGCCGAGGCGGACAGAATCATCGGACCCGAGACCCCGAAGTGTGTGAACAGCATCTCGCCGAAGTCCTCATAGATGACCTTGGTCGAGCCTTCCTCCGTGACGGTCAGACGGGTGTTTTTGAGGGACAATCCCATCATTTCGGCACAGCAGGCATCGCGGCACAGAATCGGCACCAGCGACGGATGCAGCGGCGTGACCTGCAAACCGAGCTTCCGTGCGAAACGGAAGCCGTCTCCGGTCGAGCCTGTTCCGGGATAGGAAAGACCGCCGGTGCAGACGATGACACGGTCAAAGGCATACGTACCGATGTTGGTTTTCACGCCGGTGATGCGTGCGCCGTTTTCATCCTCCGCTGCGACAAGCTCGGTCACCGCTTCATGACGGACAGTCACGCCGGCATCATGACAGCGGCGTTCGAGTGCCGCAACAACATCGTGTGCATTGTCGGAGACGGGGAACACGCGGTTTCCGCGCTCGGTTTTGACGGGGACACCGAGATATTCAAACAGGTTCTTCGTTTCCTCCGGCGGAAAGCCGTTGATTGCGCCGTAGAGGAACCGGGGATTGGTCGGAACGGATTTGATGAAATCGTCGGGGGTACAGTCGTTGGTGATGTTGCACCGCCCTTTACCTGTGATGGCGAGCTTTTTTCCGAGCTTCGGATTTTTTTCGTACAGCGTGACATCCGCACCCCAGAAGGCCGCCTCGGATGCCGCGGTCATGCCGGCAGCACCGCCGCCGATGACAGCAATTCGTGGATTGGTACTCATAGCATCCTTTCTTATCGCTTTCCGTTCTTGGCGTAAACGTCGTATTCGTCCCAGATCGCTTCGAGCTTTTCAAAGGTTTCGGAGACATCCTGCTGTTTTTTCTTGGATACCGCGACAATCAGCGCATTGATGACGGACAGCGGTGCAACATAAGAGTCGACAAACGATGCCATATCGGAGCGTGCGATCAGAAGATGATCGGCACCGGCGGCGAGCGGTGAGGTTTCACTGTCGGTCAGTGCGACGGTCACTGCCCCTTTGGACTTGGCAAAGTCGATGGCGTCGATGATGCGCTTGGAGTAACGCGGGAAGCTGATGCCGATAAAGACATCGCCCCCCTCAATGCGGAACAGCTGCTCAAACATTTCCGAGGAGCTGGTTGCCTGCACCGTGCGGACATCGGGGAACATCAGGTTGAAATAGTATCCGAGAAAGCCCGACAGCAAAGACGCGGAGCGCATACCGGAGATGTAGATATGCTTTGCACCGATGATGGCATCGACTGCCGCATCAAACGCACTCTGGTCGATGCGGTCGAGGGTGGTACGGATCTTTTCAATGTCACCTGCAAGGATTTTGGAGAGAACCTCACCGTCGCCGATGCGGTCGTTGGTGATTTCCATACGCTGGACCGAGGTCAGCTTGGTGCGGATCAGCTCTTGCAGGGATTTCTGTAATTCCGGATAGCCTTCAAAGCCGAGCTCGATGGCGAAGCGGACGACGGTGGATTCGGAGACGCGGACGACGGCGCCGAGCTTCGATGCGGTCAGATATGCCGCCTTGTCGTAATGCTCCAGCATATAGCGTCCGATGGCCTTCTGTCCTTTGGAGAACTCCGGCATCATCGTCTCAATTTTGGTCAGAATATCTGTCATTGCGCAAAATCAGATTTTGGATGTGATATAACCGAGTGCGACGAGCGTTTCCGCTTCCAGAACGGCACCGCCGGCGGCACCGCGAAGGGTGTTGTGGGCAAGACCGACAAACTTGTAGTCATACACGGTATCCTCGCGCAGACGGCCGGCAGAAACACCCATACCACCTTCAATATCGCGGTCAAGTGCTGCCTGCGGACGGTTTTCTTCCTCAAAATAGGTGATGAACTGTGCGGGCGCGGAGGGCAGCTCATACTGCTGGGGGATACCCTTGTAGTTCTTCCATGCCTCGAGGATCTGTTCCTTGGTGGGCTTGTGTCTGAACTTGACAAAGACAGCCGCGGTATGACCGTCGGTGACGGGAACGCGGATGCACTGGGTCGTGATGAGGGGTTCTGCGGCCTTCACAATTTCACCGTTTTCGATGGAGCCCCAGATCTTGAGCGGTTCCTGCTCGGACTTTTCTTCCTCGCCGCCGATGAACGGAATGATGTTGTCAATCATCTCCGGCCATTCGTTGAAGGTCTTGCCGGCACCGGAAATTGCCTGATATGTCGTTGCAACGACTTCATACGGCTCAAATTCACGCAGTGCATTCAGTGCGGGAACGTATGCCTGGATGGAGCAGTTGGGCTTGACGGCGATGAAGCCATGCTTGGTGCCAAGACGTGCTTTCTGTGCTTCGATGATCGCAAAATGGTCTGCGTTGATTTCCGGGATGACCATCGGAACGTCGGGCGTCCAGCGGTGCGCCGAGTTGTTGGAGATGACCGGGACTTCGGCCTTTGCATAGGCTTCCTCGAGCTTCTTGGTTTCGTTCTTGTCAAAGTTGATGGCACAGAAAATGACATCGATGTCACGGCAGGTTGCCTCAATGTCCCATGCGTCGACGACAACCATGTCAGCGACACGCGCGGGCATTTCTGCCTTCATCTTCCATCTGCCGCCGAGGGCTTCGGTATAGGTCTTGCCGGCAGAGCGCGGGCTTGCCGCCAGCTTGGTTACACAGAAGAAGGGGTGATCTTCCAAAAGCGTGATAAAACGCTGTCCTACCATACCGGTTGCGCCGACCACGCAGGCGCGGAGCTTCTTTTCAATCTGCATCATATGTTTATATCCACCTTTCTTATCGGTTTATTTTTTGCTGGTTGAAAATGCGTATATACATATTATAGTATAGCATTTTCTGCGCGGTTTGTCAATGAATATTTTTTGCGGGATTCGCTTGACAAATACTTGCATTTATGTTATAGTTATGCCATTCAAAGATTGTCTGAATGATGTGTCGGATGCGCGGACATGGTCTGCGGTTTTCCGGGAAAGGGTTCGCTGTCAGGCGGATATAAGATAAAATGAAAATTCTGATTGCCGGATGCGGAAAAATCGGTACGACGATCCTGTCTTCTCTGACCGCGGAAGGTCACGATGTCATGGCGCTCGATTCCGATGCCGCTGTGATTACCGAAATTACCAATATATATGATGTCATGGGCGTGGTCGGAAATGCCGCTGACTGCGAAACGTTGGAGGAGGCGGGGGTGGATACTGCCGATGTTTTCATCGCGGTCATGAATTCGGATGAGCTGAACATGCTCTCCTGTTTTCTTGCACGCCGGATGGGTGCCGGTCATACCGTTGCCCGTATCCGCAATCCCGAATACAACGACAACTCCCTTGGTTTTATGTGTCGTGAGCTGTCGCTGTCACTTTCCATCAATCCGGAAAAACTGGCAGCGCGGGAGCTTTATAATATGCTCAAGCTGCCGTCTGCGATCAAGGTGGATACGTTTTCCGGACATAATATGGAAATGGTCGAGGTGCGGCTGAAGCAGGATTCCGGTCTGGACGGAATGCGTCTGTCGGAAATGCGTGTCAAGTACAACCGTGCCAAATTCCTTGTCTGCTTTGTACAGCGTGAGGAGGAAGTGTTTATTCCCGACGGTAATTTTGTCCTGAAAAGCGGCGATAAAATCGGTTTGACGGCAGCGCCGGCGGAAATTCAGAAGCTGCTGCGCGACCTCGGTCTGATGCAGAAGCAGGCACGCTCGGTCATGCTGCTGGGCGGCTCCCGCACCGCGTATTATCTTGCAAAGCAGTTGTCGGATACCGGTACCGATGTCAAAATCATCGAACGCAATGAGGCACACTGTGAAACATTATGCAATTTGCTTCCCAAAGCGGTTGTTCTGTGCGGCGATGGCGCCAATCAGGAGCTGCTTCTGGAGGAAGGACTTGCATCGACGGATGCGTTTGTTTCGCTGACGGGCATGGACGAGCAGAATATTCTGATCTCGATTTTTGCCGCATCGCAGAATGTGCCGAAGGTCATTACGAAAATCAACCGTGCGGAGCTGGAGGATATGGCGGACAAACTCGGACTGGATTCCGTGATTGCGCCCCGCCGTACCATTTCCGATGTGCTGGTCAGTTATGTCCGTGCGCTATCCAATTCGCGCGGCAGTCACATCGAAACACTGTACCGCCTTGCTGACGACAAAGCAGAGGCGCTGGAATTTATTGTCTCGCCGGATGCAAAATGCATTGGAATTCCGCTGCGTGAATTGCAGATGAAGCCGGGCATTCTGATTGCCGGTATCATCCGCCGTCACATGCCGATCATTCCTTCCGGTAACGACAGCATTCTTGCTGGCGACCGTGTCATTGTCATTTCCGCAAAGGAACGATTGCAGGATCTGTCTGATATCATGCGGGACTGATCGGAGGAAAACTTTATGAACCGAAAAATGGTTTTTTATACCACGGGACAGCTGGTTCTGCTGGAAGCGGTGCTGTTTCTGCTTCCGATGCTGGTTTCGCTTATCTACCGGGAAGCCTGCGGGACAGCGTTTCTGATCTCAGCCGGTATTGCGGCGATGGTCGGTGTTCTGATGATGGCTCTTACGCGCCCGAAGAACCGGGTCATTTATGCGCGTGAGGGGTTTCTGATTACGACGCTGTCATGGGTTCTGCTCTCTGCCATCGGTGCGCTGCCATTTTATCTGAGCGGTGAAATTCCGTTGTATGTCGATGCTCTTTTTGAAACAGTGTCTGGCTTTACCACGACGGGCGCATCAATTCTTCCCAATGTAGAGATTCTCAGCCGTGGAGTGCTGTTCTGGCGCAGTTTTACACATTGGATCGGCGGAATGGGGGTTCTTGTTCTGATGATGGCGATTCTGCCGCCGTCGGAAGGTGACTCCGGACGCTCGATTCATATCATGCGTGCGGAAATGCCGGGACCGGTTGTAGGCAAAATTGTTCCGCGTGTCAGAGAAACTGCAAAAATTCTGTATCTGATCTATATTGGCATGACGGTTTTGAATTTTCTTCTGCTGCTTGCGGGAGGAATGCCGGTGTTTGACAGCCTTTTGCACACCTTTGGTACTGCCGGTACCGGCGGTTTCGGTGTCAAAGCGGATTCCATTACCGGCTACAGTCCGTATTCACAGTGGGTCATTACAGTGTTTATGCTGCTGTTCGGCATCAATTTCAATCTGTATTATTTGCTTCTGACCAAAAATTTCCGTTCTGCTCTGCGTTCGACTGAGCTTTGGTGCTATCTCGGCATCGTTTCTGCTGCAACGGCAGTGATTACATGCAGTATTCTTCCAATGTATAATAGCATTGGTGAATCCTTCCGCCATGCTGCGTTTCAGGTTGCTTCCATTATCACCACAACCGGTTATGCGACGACGGACTTTGATCTGTGGCCGCAGCTGTGCAAAGGTGTTCTGTTTCTCCTGATGATCGTCGGTGCATGTGCCGGGTCAACCGGCGGCGGTATGAAGGTTTCGCGTGTTGTTATTCTGGCACGCAGTGCAAAGCAGAACCTCAGACGAATGCTGCATCCGCGGTCAGTCCGGGTAGTGCATTTTGAAGGGAAGCCTGTTGAGCAGACGACATTGGAAGGACTGTCTACGTATATGACGCTGTATTTCTTTATGATCCTGCTCGGATTTCTTGTGCTGTGTCTGGATGTATTCGATTTTGAAACAAATCTTTCTGCGATTGTTTCATGCTTCAATAATATTGGTCCCGGTTTCGGTGCGGTCGGACCGTCGCTGAGTTATGCCGGATATTCTACACTGTCGAAGCTGGTGCTGTCGGCTGCAATGATGCTCGGACGCCTGGAGATCATTCCGATTCTGATTGCTGTTTCGCCGTCTACCTGGCTGAAAAAGTAATGTGTAACTGCCGTATCCTGTATGCGGCAGTTGTTTTCTTTGGGGAAATTTGAAAAAAGTATTGACAAAAGCTGGAAGTGGTGATATAATATACAGGTCGCAAGCAAAGGTTACAGAAACGTGACCTGTAGATGAAGAAAAAGTTAAGAAAATTTTGAAAAAGATTCAAAAACCTCTTGACAAGTCGAAATGTTTGTGATATAATATATAAGCTGTCAACGAAAAACGGCAGCCGATGATCCTTGAAAATTGAACAACAGACGAAAGATTGTACGAATTAATGAGAGATGAGAAATTGTCTTTCAGGAATCTCGACAATTCCTTTTTTAAGCGATGAAAAAATCGCACTCTAACAAAGTAAGAGAGCTAAATCATAGCTCGGATGATTGAACGGACAAACAAGTTT